>JBAVQT010000280.1:0-4290 GCA_049694295.1 Candidatus Acidiferrales bacterium | reverse complement strand
CGCGTTGACGAAAGAGTGGTGGGCGAGGCTCGACAAAATTTCCGCGGACGTCACCAAAGTTCCAGGCGTCAGCACCGCCTATTTCGTGCCGGACATCGCTAACCATGTGCCGCACGTGCAGATTAATTGGGACCCGCGTCGCGTCGCATTGGCGCCTCAGGAAGCCGCGAGTTTGTTGCGGAAGGGGACGCCTTCGATCGTCGTCGAGAGCAGTGATACGGGGCTGACCATGAACTCGTTTATGCTGCAGCCGGGCGAAGACGCCATCGTCGGCTCGAAAATCGCCGAGTTGCTGCGCGCACATCCGGCCTAGCCGAACGCGAAGTTCTGCCAGAGGCCGCGCGCGGCGCCGCATCGCCGGGCGCTTGCTCCCAGCGGACTATTTCTCGGGCATGCGCAGCTTCGAGCCTTTTTGCTCGAGCCACTTGTTGAATTGCTGGATCATCGGTGGGGTCCATCGTGAGTCGATCTGACCCGGCGTGTAGCGGCCTTCGCGGAGCATCTGGTGGCCCCAATCGTCAATCATGTGGTCCATTTCGGAGCTGTCTGCGATCTTTTCCGCGAGCTGCGGCGGGATGAAAGTGACGCCCTCGGGATCGCCCAACGCGATGTCGCCCGGCATCACGGTGGCTTGCCCGATGCGAATCGGCACGTTGATGCCGACCAGCATGACGTTTTCGAGCGCGGAGGGATCGAAATCGCGCGTGTAGACCTGGAATCCGTGGATCTCCTGAATTCCCGTGAGGTCGCGCACCGCGCCATCGACGATCAGCCCGTTATGGCTATGCGCGAAGATGGCGGTGGAAAGATTGTCACCCACGATGGTGCCGTCTTTCACTTTGCCGAAGAGGTCCACCACCAGTACGTCGCCGGGCTGCAGGATATCGATGATCCAGGAGTTTTCGTCCCCGATGCGGCCTTCTTTTTTTCCAGCAGCTTGAATCACGGAATCCACATCGGGGCGGCGCGGCATGAAAACAGCAGTAACCACGCGGCCCACCATTCGCTCACCCGCATTGATCACTTTCCAATGGCCTTCGAATTGATTGCGGTAGCCAGAGTCCTGCAGCACGTCCCAGGCCTGCTCGGCGTCGGTGTCTTTCAGGCGCTCGAGAATCGCGTCGGGGACTTTGGGACGGCCGTCGACGAATCGTTCGCCGTGCCAATCCGGTGTGAAGGCGATGCGCTGCTCGGTGGAGAAAAGGCCGAGCTGCGCGCACGCTGGAAATGCGAAAACAAGCATCAGCGTGGCGGGAATTATGAGTCGCAGGACGCGAGTCACTGGTCGGATCACGAGTGTCTCCTTTTGTCCCCGACGCGCACAAGAATTGCAGCCCGCCGCGGCATGAGAATTAAAATAACGATCGCAAACGGCGAAACAGTATCATGGCGGCCGAACACGAGCCAGCGGCCAGCGATGAATTCGGCACAGCGAAGCTGTGCGGCGCACCTGAGCGCGAACATGACGGCACGCATATGAACATGCCCGGAACAATGAAGGAAACGCGATCCAGCGATGTGCGGTGGCTGCTGATCTTCTGGCTCTTCGTGCTGAGTTGCGTTGCGTTCCTGGATCGCGTGAATATGTCCGTCGCCGGCAGCTCCATCGCCGACAGTTACCATCTCACGATCGTCCAGCTCGGTTGGGTGTTCAGCGCATTTCTTGCCGGATATGCGCTGTTTCAGACGGTCGGCGGATGGCTGGCGGACCGGCTGGGTCCGCGCCGCGTGCTGGCCGTGGGTGTGATCTGGTGGGGAATTTTTACCGCGCTCACGGCGCTGGTGCCGCCGGCGATCACCGGCGCGCTGCTGATTTTTGTGGCCATCCGTTTCTCTCTCGGGGCGGGCGAGGCCGTGATTTATCCGGCGTCCAATCAATTCGTGGCCCGCTGGATCCCGGTCAACGAGCGCGGTATCGCCAACGGCTGGATTTTCGCAGGCGTTGGTGTGGGTGCGGGAGTCGCGCCGCCGCTCGTCACGCGCCTGATGGTGCATCACGGCTGGCGCGTATCGTTTTGGGTCTGCGCTGCGATTGGCGTAGCCGCGGGGGCCGTGTGGTTCGCAATCGCGCGCGACACGCCGCAACAACATCCGTGGGTATCTGCTTGCGAGCGAGAAAAGATCAGCGTCGGCTTGACGCTCGGCGCTCCAGGCGGGGAGGCTATCGAGGCAAGCACCGTTCGCGCGCGGATTCCGTGGGGAAAGATTTTGACCAGCCGCGAAGTGTGGGCCGTGACAGTCAGCTATTTTTGTTTCGGATACGTCGCATGGATCTTCTTCAGCTGGTTTTACATTTATCTCGCGAAAGTGCGTGGTTTGAATCTGAAGACGAGCGCGCTTTACGCGATGCTGCCTTTTATTGCCATGGCTGTGTGCTGCATCATCGGCGGCCAGGTCAACGATTGGCTGACTAAGCGGCGCGGCGAGCGATTGGGGAGGTGCGGCCTCGCGGCGTTCTCGATCGCGCTCACCGCAGTATTTCTCATCGTTGGTGCGCGCGCGTCCAGCGCGCAGGTGGCCAGCCTGGTGCTCGCGGGCGGAGCGGGTGCGCTTTATCTCGCGCAGAGTTCGTTTTGGAGCGTCACCGCGGACATTGGCGGAAAATCTTCCGGCTCGGTTTCTGGATTCATGAACATGGGCGCGCAGGCCGGTGGCTGGCTGACCGCTTGGCTCACGCCGGTGATCGCGCTGCACTACGGTTGGCCCGCCTCGTTTTTCGCGGCCGCCGCGCTCTGCGTGGTTGGCGCGGTGGCGTGGCTATTGGTGGACCCCACGCAACGATTGGCGGAGTAGCAGCGCCGCGCGCTCGTGCCTTTCTTGTCTGATCTCGCAGATTGAATCGCAGCCTCGCTTTGCCGCTGCCCGGCCAACCCGCGGAGTCACTAGTATTTTCCAATTATTGCCATCTGTCTCCGCTGCCGTCAGATTGCTTGCCGATTGCTGCACTCGGAAGTTCCCAAAAAATAGGCGGAGATCCGGATGATGAGTTGGTTCGCACGAAGAGGTGCAATGGCCGTGTTGTTATTTGCTGCGGTGGCTGCAGCCGCAAGCGCACAGGTACCCACCAGCACGCTGAATGGCTTGGTCACGGATCCGAAGGATGCCGTAGTGGCCGGGGCGCGCGTGGCGGTGGTCAGCTCCGCGCAGGGCGTGACGCGCGAGACCACCACCAACGCGGATGGATTATACGGTTTTTCAAATCTCCCGTCCGGCTCCTATGACCTCAGAATCGAGGCGAACGGCTTCTCCGTCAGCGAATTCAAGGATGTCGTCTTGCTCGCCGGGCGCGCCTCCACGATTGATGCCAAGCTGCAGATCGCCACGGTCGGCACTTCGGTCAAGGTAACTGGTGCCGCCACCAGCGTCGAGCTGACCCAGTCCATGATTCAGGGGCAGATCACCTCGACCGCGATTGAAAATATCCCACTCAATGGCCGGAATTTTCTCGAGCTTGCCTATCTTGTTCCAGGAAACCGTCCCGCGCCCACGTTTGATCCCACCAAGACCAATACCCTCGAAGTCAGCTCCGCCGGTGGCTTCGGCCGCGGTGGAAATATCACCGTGGATGGCGGCGACAACGACGACGAAATCGTAGGGGGCACCCTTTCAAATCTTCCCGAAGACTCCGTGCAGGAATTTCAAATCGCCACGGCGCGCTTCACCTCCGAAGTCGGCCGCTCCGGCAACAGCATCATCAACGTCCTGACGAAATCGGGGTCCAACGAATATCACGGCTCAGCTTTCATCTTCGAACGCAATCGGCATCTGCAGGGGCTTCCCGCGACGTTCGATCGAGACCTTCCCACCCCGCGATTCGATCGCGAGCAAGCCGGCGGCTCGGTGGGCGGCCCTATTCGACGCGACAAGATGTGGTGGTTCACCTCTTTTGAATTTCGCAACCAGAATGCGGCCGTTCAGACCGGGACGCGGGACTTCGCTACTGATACCATCCTGGATTCGTCGGCCCCTGCACCCCTTCGCGATGCGTTGTGGTCCAGCAGATTTGATGATCGGTTGAATTCGCGCAACAGCCTGATGATGCGCTATTCCTTCAACCGCTCCACCGATGTCAACCTCGCATCGCCCGCGCAGAGCAGCCCGGCTAGCACCGCCGCCGAGCGGCAGAATTCGCTTAATCGTTTCAATTCCGTGGTTGCCAGCCTGACCACCACCGTTTCACCCACGCAGGTGAACGATTTCTCGTTCCATTTCGACCAATTCTTCAACAACATCCCGAAATACCCGAATGACGCTCCCACCACCGATCCCGATCTCGACCTGACCAACGAA
>JBAVQT010000279.1:0-5584 GCA_049694295.1 Candidatus Acidiferrales bacterium | reverse complement strand
ACCTAAGATGTCGCGAAATGGAGGACTCGACTTCGCTCATCGGCCATACCGTCTCACACTATCGAATTGTGGAAAAGCTCGATAGTGGAGGGATGGGCGTAGTCTATAAAGCTCAGGACACGCGCCTGGACCGCTTCGTAGCCCTGAAATTTCTCCCTGAAGATGTCGCCAAAGACCCTCAAGCGCTAAGCCGTTTCCGGCGCGAAGCGAAAGCCGCCTCCGCTCTCAATCATCCCAATATATGCACCATCTATGATGTAGGCGACGAAGCCGCCAAAGCGTTCATCGCCATGGAATTTTTGGAAGGCTCCACGCTCAAGCATCGCATCGGCGGCCGGCCTGTTAACCAGGAAGCGCTGCTCACTCTTTCCATCGAAGTCACTGACGCTTTGGATGCGGCCCACTCAAAAGGCATCGTCCACCGCGACATCAAGCCGGCGAATATCTTCGTGACCAAGACCGGTCACGCCAAAATTCTCGATTTTGGCCTGGCCAAAGTTGGCTCCGCCCCCGAAGGCGCCTCCGCGATGCCGACGGTAACCTCGGAAGAATTGTTGACCAGCCCTGGGACGGCGGTTGGCACAGTTGCTTACATGTCGCCGGAGCAAGTGCAAGGCAAGGAACTCGACGCGCGGACCGATCTTTTTTCCTTTGGTGTGGTGCTCTACGAAATGGCCACCGGCGTTCTGCCATTCCGCGGTGACACTTCGGGCGTGATCTTCGAGGCCATCCTCAATCGAGATCCGATTCCATCCGCACGCGTGAATCCTGACGTCGGAGCGAAGCTGGAAGAAATCATCGACCGCGCGCTTGAGAAAGACCGCGATCTGCGCTACCAGCATGCGTCGGACCTGCGTGCGGAATTGCAGAGACTGAAACGCGGCACCAGCTCGCGGCGAACGCCTATCCCGGCCCCTGGTTCAGTGGGACACGGCCAATTACACTCAGGGTCTGCCGTCTCGGGCGCCGCGCCGCATCTGCCCAGGCGATCCGGCTATTATCTCGCTGCGGCCTTCCTAATGATTGTGGTTCTGGCGGGAACTTTGCTATTCCTTCGCACCTCGCGGAATGGCCCTGCCGTCGGCAAAGACTGGCAACAGTTGACGTTCTTCACCGATTCCGCCGTGTATCCGGCTCTATCCCCAGATGGACGCATGCTCGCATTCATTCGCGGGAGCGGTTCATTTTTCGGCCCCGGGCAAGTGTACGTCAAGCTTTTGCCCGACGGGCAGCCCGTCCAGCTTACGCACGACTTCGGGCAGAAATTGAGCCCGACTTTCTCTCCCGACGGCTCCCTCGTCGCCTACAGCACGGTGGAAGGCTGGAGCACCTCGGAAGTGCCCGTTCTCGGCGGCGAACCGCACATACTGTTGCCCAACTCTTCTTCGTTGACGTGGATTGACGGCGGCAAGCGGCTGCTGTTCTCCGAGATTAGAGGAGGGTTGCATATGGTGGTGGTTACCGCAGACGAATCTCGGGGGAACAGCCGCGACGTCTATCTGCCTTCCGGTGAGCGCAGCATGGCTCATCATTCCTATCTCTCTCCGGACGGGCGATGGGTCCTCATCGTGGAGATGAACAGCCGCGGCGGCATTTTACCTTGCCGGGTTGTTCCGTTCCGGGGTGGGAGCAACATCCGCTTGGTTGGTCCGCCCAACGATACTTGCATTGCGGGAGCCTGGTCCTCGGACGGCAAATGGATTTATCTCAGCGTAGAGACAGATGAATTTCATATCTGGCGGCAGCGCTTTCCGAACGGACAACCGGAGCAAATCACCTTCGGTCCCACCTCCCAGGAAGGCATCGCGATGGCCCCAGACGGAAAATCGCTGATTACATCGGTAGGCTCGCAGGACACCACCGTATGGCTGCACGACAAGGACGGCGACCATCAGATCTCCTCGGAAGGGAATGCTCAATCGGCTTCGTTTTCGCCAGATGGCAAGAGTCTCTACTTTCTGATGGCCAACGAACAGACGAGCGGTTCCGAGCTGTGGGTCAAAGACTTGGCCAGTGGCAGGGTCGACAGGCTCCTGCCCGATTATCCGATGGACAGTTATTCGGTTTCGCGAGACGGAAAAGAAATCGCGTTTGCAAAGAGCGACCAGAGCGGGCGCTCCAGCTTGTGGATCGCGCCAACAGATCGCCGTTCCTCTCCGGTGCGCCTCAGCTCGACAGCCGTCGAAGATTCTCCGTTTTTCTTGCCGAATGGTGATCTGGTGTTCCGCGCATCCGAGGCCGGATCGAATTTTCTCTATCGCATGAAAAGCGATGGGTCGGAACGCCAAAAAATAACGCCCGAACGTATTCTCGATGCCGGTTTAGTGTCGCCAGATGGCCGATGGTTCGTTGCTACCGCCTCGGCCGCCGATCGGGAGCACACCGTGGTCACCAAAGCGTATCCGGTGGATGGAGGCCAGCCGGTCCCGCTGTGCGTGGGCTATTGCTCGCTCGGTTGGGACACCCAGGGAAAGTTTGCCTTCCTTTACTTCTCGGACCTGTTCGAAGGCAGCTACGTGCTGCCCGTCCAACATGACTCCGGACTTCCCAAGCTGCCGCCCGCTGGAGTCGCAAGAAAGGAAGACTTGGGAAATGTGAAATCCGCAACCGTGATTCCGTCGTTCGTGGACACGGCGCTCAGCCCTTCCGTATACGCGTACACTCGCAGAGAAACCCGCCGCAACCTTTACCGGATCCAGTTGCAATGACGGATGCATTTCCGTCTCCGCCTCCCTGCGCCGGCATGATCTGAAGACGAATTTCGGCCCGCGGGATTCCGCAGTATGGCCTTCATCTGGAAACGCTCTCGGTGCCGGTTTGCCACTTACGGGTCCGACCCGCCCCTGTTCCCAGCTTCAATAGTGCTACACGCGAGCCCGATTCCCGCCCTTTTTCCTCCGCCCTCGCTCGCCTCCGCCACCCCTCTCCGGTTCCCCGAAGACTCTTCTGAAGTCCGGCCACGATTCATCCGATTGATACCTTTAGGGGACACTATTGGTCATTTTGTGTCGCTCGATTCGCGACCTGTCCTTTCGTACAGTGCCCTTATTTTGCCTGTACTTACGGACAGTTTTCGCAGCGCCGTATCGGCTGTTAGCTGATTCACCATCGCGCCCGAACCTCATGACTAATTCTGTCTGCACCGCATGCTACGCTCTGACATCGAGCGGGTTCTAGTACCGCTACCGGACCTCTATGTCTTCTCGACTTGGCGAAATTCTGGTTAAGGACAGCCTGATCTCCGCGGATCAGTTGAAGCAGGCGCTCGACTACCAGAAAAAAAGCGGTGGCCGCCTCGGCACCTGCCTCGTCAAGCTCGGACTTGTTTCCGACGACGACATCACCGCAGTCCTCTCTCGCCAGTATGGCGTTCCTTCGATCAATCTCAAGTTCTATGAAGTGGACCCCGCCGTCATCAAGTTAGTCCCGCAAGAGACGGCGGTGCGCTATCAGATCGTTCCGCTCTCTCGTGTGGGTTCCACGCTCACCATTGCGATGACCGATCCCACCAATGTCTTCGCGATGGACGACATAAAGTTCATGACCGGTTTCAACGTCGAGCCTGTAGTCGCGTCGGAAACGGCCATCGGCGAAGCCATCAATAAATTCTACGGTTCGGCCGAAAGTGTCGAAGAGCTCGACAAGGTGATGAAGGACCTCACCGGCGACGATGCTGATGCACTGGAGCTCGCGAGCGAAGAAGCCGAGATGGACCTTGCTTCTCTCGAAGCGGCCGCCGAGGAAGCGCCCATCATCAAGCTCGTCAATCTCATCCTTACCGACGCCCTGAAGCGCGGCGCCAGCGACATTCACGTCGAGCCTTACGAAAAAGAATATCGCGTCCGCTTCCGGATTGACGGCCAGCTTCAGAACGTCATGGCGCCTCCCATGAAACTCAAGGACGCCATCACCTCGCGCATCAAGATCATGTCCAAGCTCGATATCAGCGAGAAGCGGCTGCCGCAAGACGGCCGCATCATGATCAAATTTCTGAAAGACGGAAAAAAGAAGGAACTCGATTTTCGCGTTTCCACCGTTCCCACTCTCTTCGGCGAAAAGATCGTGCTTCGCCTCCTCGACAAGGAAAATCTTCGTCTCGATATGACCAAGCTTGGCTTCGAGCCTGAGTCGCTCGCCAAGTTCGAGCGCCAGATTCTCAAGCCCTACGGCATGGTCCTGGTCACCGGCCCCACCGGATCGGGCAAGACCAACACGCTCTACTCGTCGGTGGCTAAGCTCAATACCCAGGACACCAACATCATGACCGCCGAAGATCCGGTCGAATTTCAGCTTCCCGGAATCAACCAGGTTCAGATGAAGGAACAGATCGGGCTCAACTTCGCCTCCGCTCTGCGTGCTTTCCTGCGCCAGGACCCCAACATTATTCTCGTCGGCGAGATTCGCGATTTTGAAACTGCCGAAATCGCCGTCAAGGCCGCCCTCACCGGCCACTTGGTTCTTTCCACGCTGCATACCAACGATGCTCCGTCCACCATCAGCCGCTTGATGAACATGGGCATCGAGCCGTTTCTCGTCGCCACGTCGGTCAACCTCATCTGCGCGCAGCGCCTGGTCCGCCGCATCTGCGCAAATTGCAAGGAGCCGCTGCAGATCGCTCCCCAGGCGTTGGTCGATGCCGGCTATACGCAGGAAGAATCCCTGAAAACCGAAATCATGCACGGCCGAGGCTGCGGCACTTGCAACAACTCCGGATACAAAGGCCGCGTTGGCCTTTATGAGGTCATGGAGATCACCGACGAACTGCGCGAACTGGTCCTCGTCGGCGCTTCGGCTCTCGAACTCAAAAAGAAAGCTCTCGAACTCGGCATGATCACCCTGCGCCGCAGCGGCCTCATCAAGGCCGCGCTCGGCCAGACCACTCTCGAAGAAGTAGTGCGCGAAACCGTTCTGTAAGCGGAGGAGAAATATGGCCGGCATCACGTTAAGCGAACTTCTGAAAAAAATGCTGGAGATGGGCGGCAGCGACCTCCATCTCTCCACCAACAGCGCACCGCGCGTCCGCGTTCACGGCCATCTGCGCCCTCTGGACATGCCGCCCCTTACCGCGGCTGACACTAAGGCGCTGGCCTATTCAGTCCTCACCGACGTCCAGAAGCACCGCCTCGAGGAAAGTCTCGAGCTCGACTTTTCATTTGGCTTGAAGAGCCTGGCGCGCTTCCGCGGCAACATATTTCATCAGCGTGGCGCCGTAGCGGCCGTCTTCCGCACCATTCCATGGGAGATCAAGTCATTTGACGCCCTGGGGCTTCCTCCGGTGGTCAAAATGATGTGCGACAAGCCGCGCGGCCTGGTGCTGGTCACCGGCCCCACGGGCTCCGGCAAATCCACCACCCTCGCCGCCATGCTCGACAAGATCAACAACGAGCGTGAAGAGCACATGATCACCATCGAGGACCCCATCGAGTTCCTCCACAATCACAAAAAGTGTCTCGTCAACCAGCGCGAAGTTCACTCGGACACGCATTCGTTTTCGAATTCTCTCCGCGCCGCTTTGCGCGAAGATCCCGATATCGTCCTGATCGGCGAAATGCGCGACCTGGAAACCATCGAGTCCGCCCTGCGT
>JBAVQT010000278.1:0-8721 GCA_049694295.1 Candidatus Acidiferrales bacterium | reverse complement strand
ACCAAGCGCGCAAGAAAGCTCTCCCCATGCTGCCGCGTCGCATCGGCGTGATCACCTCGCCCACCGGCGCCGCGATTCGCGACATTCTGCGCGTGCTCCAGCGGCGCTTTGCCAACGTTCACGTGTTGATTTATCCCGTCAAGGTGCAGGGCGATGGCGCTGCCGCGGAAATCGTCGCCGGCTTGCGCCACTTCAATGCGGCGCGCTCGGTGGATGTGCTGATCCTCGCGCGCGGCGGCGGCTCGCTCGAAGATCTCTGGGCGTTCAACGAGGAAATACTGGCGCGCGCGATTGCCGCATCGCCCATTCCCATCATCACCGGCGTCGGACATGAGACCGATTTCACCATCGCCGATTTCGTCGCCGACCTGCGCGCGCCCACGCCCTCGGCTGCCGCCGAACTGGTGGTGCGTTCACGCCAGGAGTTCGATCGCCTGATCGCCGAATCGCAGCGCCGCTTGATGCAGCAGATGAAGTATCTGCTTTCCGAGCGCCGGCATCGTTTGCGCGACCTGCAATCCCATCGCGCGTTTCGCCAGCCGGAACTCTTGCTGCGCCGTCGACGCCAGCAGGTGGACGATCTCTCCTCATCGCTGGCCGTCGGGTTGCGATTGCGCCTCGCGGCAGTGCGCCAGCGGCTCACCCGCTCGGAATCCCAACTCGCGGGCTTCGATCTTCGTCGTCGCGCCGAAGTTTTGCGCCGTCGGATCGCGCAGCAGCAAGCCGCGCTGGTGGCCGCGCTCGATCGCGTCCTCGCCCGCCGCCGGCGCCAATTCGATTTCTTGCAGGTGAGTTTTGCCGCTGTGGATTTGCGCGCGCGCATTTCGGGATTTCGCCGCGCGCTCGAGCGGCGCGCCGCCGAATTGCACGTAAGGATGGACCGCCTGCTCGTCGCCCGCCGCCGCCTGCTGCAATCCGCCGCGCTCCAGCTGGACGAGCGCAGCCCGCTCCGCATCCTCGATCGCGGCTACGCCATCGCCTACGATGCCTCCGGAATAGTTCTTCGCTCGCCAGATCGGGTGAGCCCGGGCGACGACATCTCCGTCCGCCTAGCCCGCGGCGCCCTGGACGCCACCGTCAGAAATAAGCGAAGTTCATGAACATGAGCAAACTTCCGACAGCGCGCGGGATATTATTCTTCGTCGTTAGTGCCGCCGGCGACTTTCAGCACCGCCAGGAACGCTTCTTGGGGGATGTCTACCCGGCCCACGCGCTTCATACGTTTCTTTCCTTCTTTTTGTTTTTCGAGGAGTTTGCGCTTGCGCGAAATGTCGCCACCGTAGCACTTGGCGATCACGTTTTTGCGGATCGCGCTGATGGTTTCGCGGGCGATCACGCGGCTGCCGATGGCTGCCTGAATGGCTACCTCAAACATCTGCCGCGGAATCAGCTTGCGCAACCGGCTGACCAGATCGCGCCCGCGTTCGTACGACTGTTCGCGATGGCAGATTACCGTCAGAGCATCCACCGGTTCGCCGCCCACCAGCACATCCAATTTCACCAGGTCCGACTCGCGATAGCCGGAAAGGTGGTAATCGAGCGACGCGTAGCCCCGCGAAACGCTTTTCAGCCGGTCGTAAAAATCGAGAACGATCTCGTTGAGCGGCATCTGGTAGGTGAGCATGATGCGCGTGGGCGAGAGATATTCGAATTTCTGCTGCACCCCGCGCTTTTCCTCGCACAGTTGCAACACGCCGCCGACCGATTCCTCCGATGTGATGATCATGGCGGTCAAGATGGGCTCTTCGATTTTCGAAATCGAGGCGGGCGGCGGAAATTTAGTCGGGTTGTCCACTTCCATCACTTCGTTCGCCGTTGTCGTGATGCGGTACTGCACGCTGGGCGCGGTGGTGATCAGGTCAATGTTGAATTCGCGCTCCAGCCGTTCCTGCACGATCTCCATGTGCAGTAGGCCCAGAAATCCGCAGCGGAATCCGAATCCCAGCGCCACTGAATTTTCCGGCTCGTAAAAAAAAGCCGCGTCGTTAAGCTGCAATTTTCCGAGCGCATCGCGCAAGAGTTCATAATCCGTGGCGTTCACCGGAAAAAGTCCCGCGAACACCATGGCCTTGATGGCTTCGAACCCCGGCAGCGCGGGCGCCGGGCGATCCGCCTCCACCACCGTGTCGCCCACACGCGCGTCCGCCACGCGTTTTATATTCGCAACGATGAAGCCCACGTCGCCCGCCGCCAGCTCTTCGAGCACCACCGGCTTCGGCGTCAGCGCGCCCAGCGTCTCCACTTCGTATACTTCGTTGTTCGAGCAAAGTCGGATTTTCGTCCGCGGGGTCACGCGGCCTTCCATTACGCGCACCAGCACCACCGCGCCGCGATACGCGTCGAACCACGAATCGAAAATCAGCGCCTGCAGCGGCGCAGCCGCGGATCCGGTGGGCGCGGGCACGCGCTTCACTACCGCCTCCAGCACCTCTTCGACTCCCAGGCCGCTCTTCGCGCTGATCGGCAGAGCCTCGTCGGCCGGGATGGCGAGAACGCTTTCGATCTGCTCCTTCACGCGCTCGGGCTCGGCCGCCGGCAAATCGATCTTGTTAATTACCGGCAGGATTTCGAGGTTGTGACGGGAGGCGAGAAACGCATTGGCCACCGTCTGCGCTTCCACGCCCTGGCTCGCGTCCACCACCAGCAGCGCGCCTTCGCAAGCCGAAAGCGCGCGCGACACTTCGTAGGAAAAATCCACATGTCCGGGCGTGTCAATCAGATTGAACTGGTAATTGTGGCCATCGCGCGCGGTGTAATGCAGGCGAATGCTCTTGGCTTTGATGGTGATGCCGCGCTCTCGCTCGAGGTCCATCGAATCGAGCACCTGCGCCTGCATCTCGCGCTGGGTGAGCGCACCGGTCAGCTCAAGCAGGCGATCGGCCAGCGTGGACTTGCCGTGGTCAATGTGCGCGATGATGCAAAAATTCCGGATGTACTGTGGATCCATGGTTCGCTTTTTGAGCTCTCTTTATTTCGGGTTGCCGGATTGCCGGGCCGCGCCTTCGCCTGCGCTTTCGCGCGGCTATTCCGCGTTCTTCAATTTCAATCTGGGCTTGTTCTCTTCCAGGAACTCGCGCAACTCGCCCGCCACGTCCAGCAGGCGCACCCATTGCTCGTAATACAGTGTGACTGGGAATCTTCCCAGGCCGTAGACGCTCACGCCTCCCTTCTCGCCGACGCGAAATTCCAAAGCGCCCTTTTTCCGCGAGCCGGATTGCTTTTCCAGTTCCGCGATGCGCGCCAGCAGTTCTTCTTTCGTGGGTTCGGACATTGCCAATTCTCCAGGGGAAATTTGCTCGACGAGAATCATACCATCCGGCGGCCAATTGCCTTCCATCGCCGCTTTCAGTGTTCCGTTCAGCTCCGATGCGTTCATCGCGCAATTACCCTGTCTTTCGCCCGATCGTCTCTGGCAGACGATTCCAGTCGAATGTGACCCGAGGTCATCGTTTACTCGTGCCACAAAGGATCGTCCAGCCGATCGTTGTCGCTTGCGCCGCGCCGTTGCTGCATCTCGCATTGCCTCGTGAAACCCTTTAGCGTAGGCTGTACCGAGTTTTGGGGTTCCGCTGGCCGTCCCGACGGCTTTGGCGCGCACGGGCCCCGCGCACCAGGCAAATTCCGCGGTGATCGAACTCCGGATCGGCGACCGAGCATCTATTCGGCAGCCGTACACAAAAGGAATCTCGATGCACGAGGGGCTGCCGGAGATTTCCGTTAGCGACACACTCATTCGCTTCCTCGTCCTAGTCTCGGAATTGAATTTGCCGGGCTTCTTTGCGGCACGAGCCCTGCAGGTTAGACGAGGCCGTTTGATTTGCTCGCGCGATTCATCTTGAACAACGCGCTGCAAAACCCGATGATCGGCACCGGCGGCGTTCTCATTCCCGCTCGCCGTGCCAGTCTCGTTCGTTGCGTCCCGCGGACGGAGTCGGACGCAGAGCCGTTGCCCGGTATTTGGCTTCCGCATCGGATCGCACCTTTTACGGCGGCATCTCGGCGATTGGATCCTCCGCGTTGATTTCTCTCTTCCAGCCCGCGGCGCAAGAGGACACTCGAGTCCCTCGCATTTTGGGTTACGGTCTCGCGTTGCTCTGCCTGATCTGGGTGCTGCACGATTTCCACATCGTTCGCGCGCTTCGCGATTTCGCCCGCGTCAGCTGGCGCTGGGTGCTAATCGGCATGGCCTTCGACGTATTGAGTTACATCATGCAAGCCATCCGCTGGCGGTACCTGCTGGCGCCGTTTGGGAAAGTTCGCCTCACTCGTTCGGTCCGCGCCATTTTTTCCGGCTTGTTTGCAAACTTGATTTTTCCTCTTCGGCCAGGCGAGCTTCTCCGCAGCTACGTTCTTTCCGATTCCGAAGGCATTAGTTTTGGTTTGGTTCTCGGCTCGGTGGGAGTCGAACGTCTGGTGGATTTGGTGATTGCCACTGCTTCGCTCGGCGTCGTATCGCTGCTCGTTGATTTGCCTCGGCAATTCCGTCGCGTGGCCGATATCCTCGGCGTCGCCACGCTGGTGTTGCTCACCATCGTGGTCATCGCGATCTTTTACCTCGAATTGAAAGTCGGGACCAGCGCCAAAATCGAAAGTAAAGCTCGCAGCGCCCCGGGCAAAGTTATGTCCGCGCTCGTAGCTCTTCATGCGATGGGCACCGCGCCGAGTTTCTACCCTGCGCTACTATTTTCGGTGCTCATGCCTTTCTGCCAAGTGGTGGGTTTGTGGTGCATGATGATTGCTTATGGCCTCCACCTCAGCTTTTTAGTCGGCGTCGTAGTTCTCGTAGTCATCAATCTCGGCGTCTCTCTTCCCAATGCTCCGGCCAATGTCGGCTCGTATCAATTCTTCTGCGTTCTGGGCCTCAGCGTCTTCGAGATCGAAAAGACTACCGCAGCGGGCTTCTCGATCTTCGCGTTCCTGGCCCTTAATCTTCCTTTTGTGTTTCTGGGCTTCGCCGCGCTGGTTCGGAGCGGCATGACGTTCCGCTCGATGCGCGAGCGCGTCAGTAATCTCCCCAGCGAGCTGCCCGGCGCCGGCGCGCCGTTGTGAGCGCTGTGTTGTTGCCTCCGGCGCAATTTTCTCGTCACATCTCCTCATTTCGTTTTGAGGGCAGCCCGCTCTCCGTTATATAGTGGTGTTTCAACCTGCGCGTTCCTCCGAAGTCGCGGCTGACTCCGCGGCTCTGGCGGAGCCGGCGACCTTCCCAGCGCGCCGCACCGCCCGCAGAACGCGTTCTGCCCATGGCACAGGACATTAACAAGCATCTCGAGCGCGCTCGCCGCAGTCTCGAGAAAAACAAACTTCGCGAGGCGGCTGCCGAGTATCAAGCCGTACTCGACGAAGCTCCCTCGCACTCCGAGTCGCTCCAGGCGCTCGCCGACCTCTACACCCGCCTCAACGAGCCGGCCGTCGCCGCGCAGTATTACGGCACGCAGTTCGATCGTTTGGTGGAATCCGGCGATGCACCCAAAGCCACCGCGATCTTCCAGCGATTCCTGCGGGCTTTTCCACAGCCGCCCGACCGCTTAATGCGTTACGGAGCGCTGCTCCAGAAGCAGAACCGGGCTGGCGAAGCAATCGAACAATTCGCAGCGGCCGCCGCGTTGTTCGAGGAGCAGTCGCGGGCCATCGAGGCGCTGGCTTGCTATGAGAGCATCGCGCTGCTTGATCCTGAAAACCCCGCGCGCCATATCACGCTCGGGGATCTCGCCGCCCGTCTGGGCCATGGAGATCTGGCCGCGCGGAGCTTTTTCCGTGCGGGTCAGTTGACGCAGGCTTCCGGCGCGCTCGACGAGGCCCTCGAATACTTCGGCCGCGCACACGCGCTATCTCCCGAAGACCGCTCTGGCTGCATGCTTTTCGCCGAAGCCCGACTCCGGAAAGGCGATGCCGAGGGCGCCGTTGCTCTGCTAGACCCAATTTCTTCTGTCGAAAAAGATCCGCCTTTTCTCGCGCTCTTCGGTGAAGCGCTACTGCGGTCTGGCAGGCTGGATCGCGCCAGGGAGGTTTTTGAGGCTTTCTACAAGATCAAGCCCGAGGGTTTTGCGAAGCTCTTTGAGGTAGCGGGCGCCTATATTCGCGCGGGCGAGGATGATAAGGCCGCTGCCCTGCTGGTCCAGACGAAGGACTGGATGCGCGGCGTTCGCAAGGACCTGGATCTCTCCGCGCAGATGGACCGCCTGGCCCTGGTCCATCCCACTTCGCTTCCGCTCGCCGAAGTGGTCGCCCGTCTTTACGAAGAAATGAATCGCGAGAGCAAATATTTCGAAGCTCTCATGCGTTTATTTGACCTCTACGTCGCCGCCGGTCGTTTGAAGGAAGCTTGCGATTCGCTCGACAGGCTGGTGGACATCGACCCCTACGACTATCGCAACCACGAGCGCATCGCCAAGCTGGAAGGCCGCGTGGATCCCGCTTTCCTGCAAAACATTCTCGCGCGCGCCGCGAAAGCCGCCACTGTTTCCACGCGCACCGACGGTTTCACAGGCGCCGGCGCCACCGATGCCGCATCCGTCGCAACGATTCCCGAAGAACTGCGCGCGCAGCAGGCTCTTGAAGATCTGATCGTGCAGGTCGAAATCTTCCTTCAGTATTCGCTGCAGACTAAGGCCGTCGAACGCCTCCAGCGCATTGCCGAGCTTTTTCCAGGCGAAGAAGAAAAAAACGAGCGTCTTCGTGCTCTCTACGAGCGCGCCAACTGGTGGCCCATAGGTTCCACCGCGCGTTCTGCTTCCAAACCGACCGCGTCTTCCGCGGCCACCTCGCCTTCGGCTTCCGCGCCCCCTTCCTCATCTATTTTCCAGACGGGCGCCCCGGGCGACGCCGCGATATCCGCGGCTCTCAACTCCGCATCCGCCGCGGAGACCCATCGTGATCTTGCGGCTATTGCCGAAATCAATCGCCTCATGTATCGCCAGCCCACGCCTCGCGAACTTTTGGCGACGACCGCCGCGGGCGTTGGCAAGCATCTTTCCGTCGCGCGCTGCTTGATTGCCGTGGGAGCCGCCGCCGATGCCGCGCCGCTTACCGCCGAGTACGCGGCCCCGGGGGTCGCGGCGCTGGCTCCCGATCGTATTGCTTCGATCGTTCGAATGGTTTCGCGGGCGGCACCCGATTCGCTGGGAGGCATCGAGCTGGCTGTTTCCACCACGCCCGAGCTGAAAGATCTGGGTCTGGATTCGGCACTGGGCGTCGTGCTGACTGACAAAGAAACCCAGGCTCCCTCGGGCGCGATGCTGGTCGGCGATCCCGCCGGTCGCAAATGGCGGCCCAGCGAAAGTTTTTTTCTTCAGGCAGTCGGCGACCAACTGGTCCTCTCCGTCAACCACACGCGCTTGCGCTCGCTGGTCCGATCGCTTGCCGTGGCCGACGAAAAGACCGGCCTTCTGAGCCGCGGCGCTTATGTGGATTGTTTGCTGGTGGAATCCAACCGTTCTCGCGCGCAGAGCACACCGCTCTCACTCGTCATTCTGCAGGTGGACCGCGGAAGCGAAATTTTGCGTCAGCACGGCGACGCTTCCGTGGATCAATTCATCGAGCAACTCGCGCGTGCGCTCTCCACAGCCATCCGCCAGACCGACGTCGCCGTGAAGCACACGGCATGGTCGCTGGTTTTCATCCTTCCCGATACTTCTCTCGAGAATGCTCGCGCGCTCGCCGAGAAACTTCGCCAGGTGGCCGCGACGGTTCGCCCGTCGTGGGGCTCCGCAGATCTCACGATCAGCGCCGTCGTCGCCCAGGCCTCCACGCGGCCAGGAGATGAGACCGAAGATCGCGTTACCGAATGGATGAACCGCGCCGAGTCCGGGCTCGATGAAGCGCGCCAGCACGGCGGTAACACCTTGGTCGCTCTCGCCACACCATAGTCATCGATATAATTGCCGAGGAAACTGATGCTCACATCCGATGTTGTCATTCTCCACGGTGCGCGCACGCCCATGGCGCGTAACACGGGAGCGTTCACCGGCACTTCCGCGATCGATCTCGCCGCCGCGGCTTCGCGCGAAGCCGTCCGGCGTTCGGGAGCGGATCCCGCCGGATTCGATCACGTGATTTTCGGCAATGTGATGCAAACCAGTGCGGACGCGCTTTACGGCGCGCGCCACGTCGGCCTGAAAGCCGGGTTGGCCATCGAGACGCCCGCTGTCACCGTCAATCGACTGTGCGGCTCCGGCATGGAAGCAATCGTACAGGCCGCACAGCGGATTGCGCTCGGCGAAGCGAGACTGATACTTGCGGGCGGAATGGAAAATATGTCGCAGGCGCCCCACGTGATTCGCGGTGCGCGCACCGGATTCCGTCTTGGCGAAGGCAAGCTCGAAGACTCGCTGATGTCCGGACTTCTCGATCCCTATTGCGGTTTCACGATGTCTGAAACCGCGGAAAATCTTGCCGCCGAACAATCCATCACTCGCCGCGCTTCCGACGAATACGCTCTTCGCAGTCAGCAGGCTGCCGAAGCGGCTTTTCGCGCTGGAAAGATGGAGCACGAAATCACGCCCATCGAGGTCAAGAAAGGCAAGAAGACCGTGGTGGTTTCCGAAGACGATCATCGCCGCCCGGAAACCACTCTCGAAATTCTCGAAGCGCTGCCGCCGGCCTTCCGCAAAGATGGCATCGTGACCGCGGGCAACGCCAGCGGCATCGTCGACGGAGCCGCCGCTGTCGTCGTCGCGCACGCGGACCTGGCTCGCGACCGCAGCTGGCGCCCGCTCGGCCGCG
>JBAVQT010000277.1:0-17092 GCA_049694295.1 Candidatus Acidiferrales bacterium | reverse complement strand
ATCAACGAAGCTTTTGCGGCGCAGTATCTGGCCGTCGAAAAATTGCTGGGTCTGGACCGCGAAAAGGTAAACGTGAATGGCGGCGCCATTGCGCTCGGGCACCCGCTGGGCGCCACGGGCACGAGGCTGGTGCTGACACTTCTTTTTGAATTACGCCGCCGTAACGCGCGCTATGGAGTGGCCAGCGCTTGCATCGGCGGAGGACAGGGCATTGCGGTGATTGTCGAGTCGCTGGCCTGACGGGATCCCGGTCATCTCAAATCATCCAGGTGCGCGCGCCCGGCCCATTCCGATATAAACTGTGGGTCGCAACTTTTGCGTCCGCGCGGCGCGTCCAGAAACGAGAAGAAGCTCGATGGCTTACGAAAATTTGTTATACGACGTCAAAGATCAGATCGCCCGGATCACGTTTAACCGTCCGGCGGTGCTCAACGCGCTGAATCGCCGCACCATTGAGGAACTGGGCGACGCGCTCGACGCAGCGCGGGCTGACGATTCCGTCCGCGTTGTCATTCTCACTGGCTCGGGCGAAAAATCTTTCGTTGCCGGCGCTGACATCAACGAACTCGCGCGGCAAACGCCCGTCGAGGGCAAGGAATTTTCCCTTTTTGGCCAGGCGGTGATTCACAAGCTCGAGACGCTCGGAAAGCCGTCCATCGCAGCCATCAACGGCTTCGCGCTTGGCGGCGGTTGCGAGCTCGCGCTGGCCTGCACCATTCGCATCGCCAGCAAGAATGCCAAGCTCGGCCAGCCCGAAGTGAAGCTCGGGATTCTTCCCGGCTACGGCGGATCGCAGCGTTTTCCGCGGCTGTGCGGCAAAGGCATCGCGCACGAATGGATTCTGACGGGCGATATTTATCCGGTGGAGGAAGCGCTGCGGATTGGGCTCGTGAATCGCGTGGTGGAGCTAGCGGATTTGCTGCCCACCGCCGAACAGATTGCCAGGAAAATCATCGCCAATGCGCCGCTGGCCGTGAAATACGCGATGGAGGCCGTCGAGCGCGGGACGGAAATACCGCAGGAAGAGGGGCTGTTCCTTGAAGCGACTCTGTTCGGCCTGTGCTGCGCCACCGAAGATATGCGCGAGGGCACGGGCGCGTTTCTGGAAAAGCGCCCGGCGAAATTTCAGGGACGCTGACCAGGACGCTCGATCACAATGACCGAAAATTTTAGACCGAGGACGATTCGTGGCTCGCTGGATGGCTCCGGGCTGCGCGTCGCCATCGTCGTCAGCCAGTTTAATAGCTTTATTACCGAGCGCCTGCTCGCCGGTGCACTCGATGCGCTCGAACGCGCCGGTGCGGCGGAGTCGCAGATCGAAGTCCTCCGTGTGCCGGGATCGTTCGAACTGCCCGTGGCTGCGAAGAAACTTGCGTTGACCGGACGCTTCGATTCGCTGGTCGCCATCGGATGCGTGTTGCGCGGCGAGACTTCGCATTACGATCTTGTCGCCAACGAGACGGCTCGCGGCATTCAGCTCGCCCAGCTCGATACCGGCGTGCCGATCGCCTTCTGCGTACTCACGTGCGACACGCTCGATCAGGCCATTGACCGCGCCGGGCTCAAGAGCGGCAATAAAGGTTACGAGGCAGGGCTTGCGGCCATCGAGATGGCCCACATTTCCCGCAAGCTTAAGTCGAAAGCCGCGTCGGCGCCACCGCACCTTCCGGTCCGTCGCCGCAGGTCGCGCCGCTGATATGAAATTTCTTCCGCAGCTCTTTTTCCATGATACTCCGGGCATGACTCCGGGCTCATGACACTTCTCCCATGACACTCCGCCACAAGTCTCGCGAATTTGCGCTGCAAATGCTTTTTGAGTGGGATTTAGCGCGGCACAAGCCCGCGCAGATCGAACAGAATTTCTGGAAGTCCGCGCGCGCTACGGATGCGACACGCAAGTTTGCAAATCAACTTTTCGAGGGCGCCGTTTCCCAGGCGGACGCCAGCGACGCGCTGGTCGGGAAGCTCTCCGAAAACTGGCGCTTCGATCGACTGGCTGCCGTGGATCGTAACATTCTGCGCTTGGCACTCTTCGAATTTCGATTCGGCACTGCGCCGGTCAAGGTCGTCTTAAACGAAGCGCTCGAACTGGCGAAGACATTCTCTTCCTCGGATGCTCCCGCCTTCCTCAACGGCGTCCTCGACGCAGCGTTCAAATCCCTCGAAAACTGAGCGGCTCCAGCAAGTGCTTGAGCCAGACTTTGCCCGTATGTGTGCCTGTGAAGATGTCGAAGACGCTTTTAAGGGAAACGAACCGTACGCCATTCTGCGACTCGCGACCATCGCAATCACAGAAAAGAACAAGCATATCCGACTTCAAACTGCGGTATTTTCGCAGAGCCTTAATCTTTCGCGCGCAATCAGCGTACTTGTCGTGGGTCACCTGAGCGAAAATTCTGTGACCTCCTTCGGTTAGCCCAATAATATCGACGTCCCGCATTGTGCGACCAACTGGAGTCAACAAGTGTCTCAGTTGCGGGAGCTTAAAGGAACTTACCTGGGCCGATCGCAGAAACTCAGCGCACATGACCTCCTGCTGCGGCGTCGGCAAGAGGCTTGGCGACGGTCTCACGCGCTTTCTATCGACGATGTTTTGAACTAAGTCTCCAACTCTGTACCAGTGAGCTATCGTCCCCTGTCGTGGTCTGCCCGCAAGGACTATCGCGGCCTCGCCAGGGCTCAGCACTCTTACCTTTCGCAATCTGAGAGACTTCAATATTGCTTTTCGGCGGGGATAGTCTGACGAATCAGCCCAGCGTCCGGAAAGCAACTCGATTGTGCTGTTTGGTCGCACAAATCCCAAGGCGCATTTCTCCCGATTGTGGTATTCGGCGCATACATATCCTCCCTCAGTCTGGAGCTGCTTCAGTATTTTCATTTGCCGTTGGCCTCTTTTGTAGTCATCAGGATCCACGCTTGGATTATCTGGTCTCCCGCGTAGGCCACCCTTCTTGTAGTCGGGAAAATGAATCGCGACTCTTCGTTGGTCCCACAATTTCTTGCGGGTCGAATCATCAATGGTCATCTTCACTGTATGTCTAACAAAATAGGTATCCATTTTGCCCCCAAAGATAGCAAGTGGGTTGATGTCAGCGGCGGAAGAATATTCATACTGTAGTAAACTAGAAACATAATAATCCTCGGCGACTCAGTTACGACCCGATGGCAGGTGTATTCGTTACGCTTCGATGTACCCTTCGAAAATTCTCACTGCCGAGCCGCTCACTTTCGGCACCAGCCGCCCGCGCTCCGCATTAACTTCCACCTGAATTTCGCTGGGTCGTCCCATCTCCACGCCCTGCGTGATATCAAGCGTTTCTCCCGCTGACAATTTTCCGTGCGCCACCAGGTACGCGCCCAGCGCCCCGCCCGCCGATCCTGTTGCGGCGTCTTCGCCCGTGCCCCATGGCACGATTCCGCGCGCCCATGCTTTTCCGTGGCCATTGGGCACGAAGCAATATGCCAGGGTCGCGCCGCGTGAAATCAATTGCGCGAGCGCCCGCATGTTGGTGTGGATTTTCGCGAGCGCGCTGCGCTGGCGCAGAGGCACCATCAGATTGAAAACTCCGGTGGAAACGAAGGCCAGCGGAAGCTTGGCGTCGAAATCGGCGGGCTTCAGTCCCAGGGCTTTCGCGAATGCCGCGCGATTCAGGTTGGCGCGCTTGATCTGCGCGGCTTTCTGCGTCATCGTCACGCGCTCGGGACGCCCGGCGTGAAACGTCAGTTCCACCGGCAATATTCCCGCCCCGGTCTGCTGCAACACGTGCACGCGCCCCTCCGACGCAGGAACGACCCCGAGCTCCGCGAGCAGGAACCAAGTCCCAATCACCGGATGACCGGCCAGCGGCAACTCGCGAGTAGTAGTAAAAATGCGCAACCGCGCGAGCGCGCGGTTGTTACCCGGTCGCTGCACGAAAACAGTCTCCGACAAGTTCATCTCGCGAGCGATCGCCTGCATCGTTGCCGTCGAGAGCCCGTCGCCATCGGTGATCACTGCCAGCGGATTTCCCGCGAACGGTTTGGTGGTGAAGACATCGAGTGTGTAGAGTCGCCGTTTCATTCTGCCTGCTTTCTTCGCCCGCATTTTCAGGATGGATCGCCGCAAATTTCTAAAGCGACTGAACGATCGCCGCAACTTCCTTCAGCACTCGCTGCGTTGCGTCCGCGCTGGTCGTCTCGGAATAAATTCGCAGCATATTTTCAGTTCCCGAGGTGCGAACCATGACCCAACCTGCGTCGCCCAGATAGACTTTGATTCCGTCGAGATTTTCGCGCTTGACGATGGGCCATTCGAGCAGCTTTGTTAGGCGGTCGCTAGAAAAATGCGCGATGGCTTTTTCTTTCACGCTCGCTCGCACCATGAGGTCGACACGCCCATAGTGATACTCGCCGAATTCCCGCGTCAACAAGCCCACCAACTCGCCGAGTCTTTTTCCGTGCCAAGCCATCACTTCGGCCAGCAACAGCGCGTTGACGCTCGCGTCGCGCTCGGGTAGATACAATTTCGTCCCGATGCCGCCGCTCTCTTCGCCGCCCAGAAGCACGTCGCCTTCCAGCATTCGGTCGCAAATATATTTGAAGCCGATCGGCGTCTCCCACACTTTCCGGCCAAATCGCGCGGCGATTGCGTCTATCATTTTTGTGGTCGAGAACGTTTTGGCCACGTCGCCCGGGATTTGTCGTGTTCCGGCCAGGTGCCACAGCAGGATCGAAAATATCTGGTGCGAATTCACGAATGCGCCGTTTTCGTCAATCGCACCGATCCGGTCGGCGTCGCCATCGAGCGCAAAACCCGCATCGTATTTCCCCTTGCGCACGGCCTGGCGCAGCGCCTCGACGTGCGGATCGATCGGCTCCGGATTCACGCCCCCGAAGAGCGGATCGGGAGTGCCGCGAATCTCGTCGCAAGCGATTCCGTGCCGTTGCAGTAGCGCGGACAGCAGCCCGTGCCCGGAGCCATGCATGGGGTCCACGACGAATCGGAGATTCGCCGCGCGCAGCCGGTCCCAATCCACCAGTCCGGCGAGCGTTTCGAGATACGGCGTGCGAACGTCCAGCGAATGCAGCAAATCTTTTCGCGGCGGCAACGCCGGCACCCCGTCGCGCATCACTTTCGCGAGCTCGCCCTCCACCTGCGACACGATCGCCGGAGAAGCCGAGCTGCCGTAGCTGGCCTTGAGCTTGACGCCGTTCCATTGGTAAGGATTGTGGCTCGCCGAAATCTGAATTCCGGCAGCGGCTCCGCGCAATCTCACGAGTAGCGAAATTGCGGGCGTGGGACAGGCGTCAGTAACGAGCCAAACCGGCGTCCCCGTCGCGGCGATCGTTTCGGCAGCGAGGCGCGCGAACATGGGACCGCCGAAGCGCGTGTCGTAGCCCACCAGCACGCCGTGAGCTGGATTTTCTGCGCGCACGACCCAGCGCGCGATCGCATGCGCCACTATCCGCACGTTGTCGCACGTGAAATCTTCGGCGATCACGCCGCGCCATCCGTCGGTTCCGAATTTGATCGTCGTCATCGAGTTGCCGGGTTCGCTGCTACAAGAGTTTCCGCTGCCGCTGCTCTTCAAGCCATTTCACGATCTTGCCGACCTCTTGGGACCGCTCTCGCGGGCAGATCAGCAGCGCGTCGTCAGTTTCAACCACGATCAGGTCTCGCACGCCGATTGCCGCCACAAATTTCTTTGGATTCCAAAAATAGTTTCCCTCGGCGTCAAGCGTAAACGACGCGCCCGCGGACACGTTCGCGCCGCGCTTTGCGGCCAGCAGTTCGTACACCGCAGCCCACGAACCGATGTCGCTCCAGCCAATTTTCGCGGGAATCACCGTGACTTGTGGCGCGGCCCCCGGCGCTGTCGCCACGCGCGTCGCTCGCTCCATCACCGCATAGTCCACGGAAATATTTTCGAGACGCGGATAGATTCGCCCGAGCGCCCGCGCGTAGCGCTTGGTCCCGATCGTGGCGCCTAGCTCAGCGAGCGCCGCGTGCGTCGCCGGCAGGTGGCGCTGCAAATTTTCCATAAATGTCGACGCGCGCCAGAAAAACATTCCCGCATTCCAGAAATATTTTCCGGACGCGACGTAGTCGCGCGCCTCTTGCAGTGCGGGCTTCTCGGTGAATCGCCGCACGGCGTAGGCCGCGGGACCGACAGCCACATCACTGGGCTGGTCGACCGCCTCGGCGCGTTCGATGTATCCGTATCCGGTTTCGGGGCGCGTCGGCGGAATCCCAAACACCACCATGCGGCCGGGCTCGGCCGCCAGCTCGAGCGCAGCACACAGCAACGTCCGATATTTCGCGCCATCCTCGATGTAGCTATCCGAGGGCAGCACTGCCATCAGTGCCTCGCCGTGCTCATGCAAGAGATGAATCGCCGCCAGTCCGATGGCTGCGGCCGTGTTGCGCCCGACTGGTTCGGCGAGAATTTGTTTTGCGGGCACTCCTCGCAATTCTCGCCGGACCGCCGCAGCCTGTTCTGCATTGGTGACGGCCCAGAGATTTCGCGCCGCAAAGACAGGATTCAGGCGCCCGGCGGTTTCGCGCAACATGGTTTTGCGGCCCACGATATTCAACAATTGTTTGGGGGTGCGCATCCGGCTGCGTGGCCAGAATCGCGTGCCGCGTCCGCCTGCCAACAGCACGGCGCACGCTGGCAATTTTTCGCGCTGCGAAGTTTTCTTCACCGAAAAATCACCTTTTGCATCGCCGCTTCGTCCACTCCCTGCTCGCGAAGCTGTCGCTCCACCTCGTCCAGGTTCGATGGCGCGTAGGTTTGCAGCAATGAAGTTACTGCGCCGGCGGACGGCTCGATGGTGTAGACGCCCAGCTTCGCCGGCAGCAGCCAAACCTGCGCAGGATCGTATGGCGCGCTGCCGCCATCCCAAGAAATCGTGCCGTCGCCTTCGAGAAAAACCACCAATTCGAAGTGCGCACTGCGGGTCTTCGCCGTCACCCGCTCGCTGATTTCCCATTTCTCGGTGACGAAATAGCGGCAAGCCGCGAAAAATATTTCGTTCAGCCCGCCATCGCGTTCGATCCGCACGGGCTGAATTTTGCCGCCAGGCTGCTCGACGAAACGCATCACCTCGAGGGCTTTTTCGATGTGCAGCTCGCGCGAGCGATTTTGCGCGTCGCGCCGATTGTAATCGTACACGCGATAGGTGATATCGGAATTCTGCTGAATTTCGCACAGCACCAGGCCCGCGCCGATGGTGTGCGCCGTTCCGGCCGGCACGAAGATCGCTTCGCCCGCGCGCAACGGCACGCGTTCGAGGCAATCTTCCGCCGTGCCCTCGGCAATGGCCCGCGCGAAGCTTTCGCGCGTCACATCAGGCTTCAGGCCCGCCAGCACTTCGGCTCCCGCCCGCGCGCGCATCGCGTACCACATTTCCGTCTTGCCGCACGCCGTCGCGCCTCCCGGCAGCCGCTCGTGCGCGGCGGCATATTCGTCGCCGGGATGCACCTGCACGGAGAGCTTTTCTTCCGCGAAAATAAATTTCACCAGCAGCGGGAAAATTGCCCGCTGATCCGCGTGCGTTCCCGCCCATTCCACCGGCATTTTCGGCCACGCTTCGCCCAGCGTCCGTCCGGCCCATGGGCCGGTTGCAAAGCGGCACTCATTGCCCGTCATCCAGGCTTCGCCCAGCCGCTCGACCAAATCTGATTTTTCAGGGAAGTAGGGCGCGAGACTTAGCGCGCCCCACGGTCTGGCGCTGAAGATCGGTTCGAGCCGCGCCGGGCAGAGCGTCACTTGATTTCGCCGAAAAAGCGCGCGATCCTTCGCAGCCCTTCCTCGATTCGCTCGATCGACGTGGCGTACGAAAGCCGCACGTATCCCGGCGCGCCGAACGCTTCGCCCGGCACCACCGCAACATGCGCGCGATCGAGAAGTTGCTTCGCGGCGGCCGTATCGTTGGGCATCGCCGGACTGAAGTGCGCCGAAATATTGGGGAACACGTAGAAGGCGCCTTGCGGCGCGCTACACGTGATTCCAGGAATCGCACGCAGCCCCGCGAGAATTCGCTCGCGCCGCCGCGCGTATTCGGCCAGCATCGCGCCCACAGTGTCCATCGGTCCGCGCATCGCAGCCAGCGCTGCGTACTGCGCGATGGACGTGGGATTCGACGTGGATTGGCTCTGCAACTTGCTCACCGCGCTCGCGACTTCCGCCGGCGCGAGAACGTAACCCACGCGCCAGCCGGTCATGGCAAATGTTTTCGAAAATGATCCGGCGACGACGAGCCGGTCTTTCACGCTGGGCAGGCTGGCCGCTGAAAATGGTTTGGCGTCTCCGTAGATGAAATGCGAGTAGCACTCATCGGTAAGCAGCCACACGCCGCGGCGCTTGCAGAGCTCCGCGATCTTCGCAAATTCGGTGGGAGGAATCACACCCCCCGTGGGATTATTCGGCGAATTGGCGATCACCATTTTCATCTTGGGTGTCAGGGCGCGCTCCAGATCAGCCGCTTGCAATGCGAATCCCTGTTCCGCGCGCGTCTCGACGAACACGGGTGTCCCGCCCGCGTACTTCACCATATCCGGATAGCTCACCCAATACGGCGCGGCGATCGCAACTTCGTCACCGCTCTGCACCAGCGCGCACACCGTCTGAAAGACCGCGTGCTTGCCGCCGACATTCACCACGCATTCCGCCGGCTCGTAGTTCGATCCCAATTGCGCTTTGTGCCAGTCGCAAATCGCCTGGCGCAGCGGCGCGATTCCCGCCGTCGCGGTGTATTTCGTTTTGTTTTCTTCCAGCGCCTGGATCGCGGCGCGTTTGATGTGATCGGGCGTGGGGAAATCGGGTTCGCCCGCGCCAAAGTCCGCGACGTCCACGCCGCGCGCCTTGAGCGTTTCGGCTTGGGCGGCCACGGCCATGGTCGGCGAGACGCCGATGCGGTTGACTCGGTCGGTCAGCCGGATGGCTTCCTTGATTTCTGTTCCGGTTTCCATGCGATGTGCGGCCTTTCGGTTTGCTGATTCAGAACTTCCGATTCCGGCGCGTGCAGGCGCCGCCTGCTACACGCTCGTCCGCGGCTGTGCCATTTTCGCGCGCAAGCGCTCCTCAACTGTAGGCGGGACCAAGCCCTTCAGCGGCCCGCTCAGCCGCGCCAGTTCTTTTACCAGCCGTGAACTCAGATAACTGTATTGCTCGGCCGGCAGCATAAACATAGTTTCGATCTGCGGCTCGATCTTGCGATTCATCATGGCCATCTGCAGCTCGTATTCGTAATCGGAGACCGCGCGGATTCCCCGGAGCACTGCTCGCGCGCCTTTTTCCCGCGCGT
Organism: Candidatus Acidiferrales bacterium; assembly: GCA_049694295.1. Taxonomy (GTDB): domain Bacteria; phylum Acidobacteriota; class Terriglobia; order Acidiferrales; family UBA7541; genus Palsa-295. The sequence continues at coordinate 7,804 of JBAVQT010000277.1, read as the reverse complement.
AATCCATCAGCAGTCCTTCGAAGACGTCCACCTCCACGTTTTTCCAATCCCAGGTGACCGCTTCGATCATCTCGACACGCTCCTTGATCGCAAAGAGCGCTTCCTTCTCCAGATTTTGGGCCACGGCCACGATCAGCCGGTCGAAGATCGCCGCGCCGCGCGCGATCACGTCCAGATGCCCGTTGGTGACCGGGTCAAAGGAGCCGGGATAGATGGCGACGATCGAACCGCGACGCTCATTTTCCATGGGTGGTTTCGCGGCTTATTTTAACCTATCTTTTGCGGCCCTTGCTGGCGAAATTCCCGATAGGATTCGTGGAATCCTAAAACCTGCAAGCCGAGGAATCGCTCAATGGCGTCAGCTTCCCGCGCGCGGTCCGTCAGCGCCCGCTACGCGAGCAGGAAGGATCCTGAACGCCCGAAGCTGATTCGCGCGCTGCGGGCGCTGGTGAAGAAAACGCTGCCGCGCTCTTCGGAGAGCGTCAACGCCTGGGGAATTCCCACCTTCGAATCGGACGGACCGATCTGCTATTTCATGTCCGGCAAGAGTCACATCACCTTCGGTTTTCCGCGCGGGACTTCGCTTCCCGATACGCACGGGCTACTGGAGGGCACCGGAAAGACCTTTCGCCATGTCAAGCTGCGCGCACTCGACGATCTCCGCCGCCCCGGCCTGCGCCACATGATTCTCGCCGCCTCTCGCCTCAATAAGAAGGAACGGGTGATCGGGATGCGCGCCCCGATAGTGCGCCATATCGCCAAGGAGAAATAGGGCGGACGCGCCGCTCGCCGTCTTCAGCGTGCCATTGGGAGCCTGTTTCCGACCGTTCGCTGTGAGTGAGTTGACTAGTACGACTAAAATGGTCGTGTATTAAGCCATTGGTTCCGTTGGGTTTGGGCCTAGCCGGGCAGCTTGACAGAGGCGCTCCGGAGCGTTAAGATTCAACTGCGACTCTTTCAGTCGTATATGCGCTTATGATGAAGCTATCCAAAAAGGCTGACTACGGCTTGATCGCTTTGAAACACCTGGCAACGCATCCCGCGCACGGCTCTTGCAGCGCTGCCGACATTGCCGAGGTGTACAGGATTTCCACGCCTCTTCTGGCCAAGGTGCTTCAAAAATTGGCCAAGGGCGGCCTGGTAGCGGCGCGGCATGGATCGAGCGGCGGCTACACGCTGGCGCGCGACCCGCACCAGATCACCGCGCTGGACGTGATTCGGGCGATTGACGGTCCGCTATTCATTACGTCCTGCGTCACCTCGCGCGGGCAGTGCGAGGTTTCGACGACTTGCTCGATTCGCGAGCCGCTGCGCCGCGTCAACGACAGTATTCTTGAAGTTCTAGGCAATGTCACGATTTCGCAGATTTCAGACGAAGCGCCTCTCACGGAGCTCGTCGAGTTGGGAGTTTAGGAGACTCTTATGGCCATCAAGCTTCCCGTTTATATGGACAATCACGCGACCACGCCGGTGGACCCGCGCGTCGTCGAAGCCATGCTTCCCTATTTTGGCGAGAAGTTCGGCAATTCCGCGAGCCGCAATCATGAATTCGGCTGGGTCGCCGAAGAGGCCGTCGAAAATGCGCGAGCGCAAATCGCGCGCCTGATCAACGCCACGCCCAAAGAAATCGTGTTTACCTCCGGCGCCACCGAATCGACGAACCTGGCGCTGAAGGGTGTTGCCGAGATGTACGCCGAAAAAGGCAACCACATCATTACGCAGGTCACCGAGCACAAAGCCACGCTCGATAGCTGCAAGCGCCTGGAAAAGGAAGGCTGCGAGGTCACCTATCTACCGGTCCAGAAGGACGGCCGGATCAATATGGACGATCTTCGCCGCGCGATTACGCCGAAGACCATCCTGATTTCCATCATGTACGCCAACAACGAAATCGGCGTGGTGCAGCCGATCGAGGAAATCGGCAAGCTGGCCAAGGAAAAGGGCATTTTCTTCCACGTGGACGGCGTGCAGGCCATCGGCAAAATTCCGGTGGACGTGCAGAAGGACGGAATCGACCTTCTTTCGATGTCCGGACACAAGCTCTATGGCCCCAAGGGTGTGGGCGCTCTTTACGTTCGCCGCAAGAATCCCCGCGTGCAGCTTGCCGCCATGATTGACGGCGGCGGCCACGAGCGCGGCATGCGTTCGGGTACGCTCAATGTTCCCGGCATCGTTGGTTTCGGCAAGGCTTGCGAACTCTGCCAGCAGGAAATGGCCGCCGAAGACAAGCGCCTGCGCGCGCTGCGCGATCGCTTGACCAAGTCCATCATGTCGCGCTTGGATGAGACGTTCATCAACGGCTCGATGGCCCATCGCCTGCCGCACAGCATGAATATCAGCTTTGCGTATGTCGAAGGCGAGTCGCTCCTGATGGGCATCAATGACGTCGCAGTTTCGAGCGGCTCGGCCTGCACCTCGGCTACGCTCGAACCCAGTTACGTGCTCAAGGCTCTGGGCGTGGGTGAAGATCTCGCGCACACCTCGATTCGCTTTGGCATCGGACGCTTCAACACCGAAGAGGAAGTGGATTACGTGGCCGACCGGGTGGTTGAGACGGTGCAGCGGCTTCGCGAACTTTCGCCTCTTTATGAAATGGCCAAAGAGGGAATTGACGTCAGCAAGATGAAATGGCAAGTGGCATCCGATTCGCACTAACGCCGGGAAAGAAGGCAGAGTCCTTTGCGGGGCTCGCTGGTTTGCAAGAGATTCCGATCCGAAGGAGTAAATGACATGGCATATTCCGAAAAAGTTGTCGAGCACTACAAGAATCCGCGCAACGTCGGCTCGCTCGATAAGAGCGACAAGAACGTCGGCACGGGACTGGTCGGCGCGCCGGAATGCGGCGACGTCATGAAGCTGCAGATGAAGGTCAACCCCACCACGCGCGTCATCGAAGAGGCTAAGTTCAAGACCTTCGGTTGCGGCTCGGCGATTGCCAGCTCATCGTTGGCTACCGAGTGGGTGAAGGGCAAGACCGTGGAAGAGGCGCTGGCCATCAAGAACACGGACATCGTTCGCGAGCTCGCGCTTCCTCCGGTCAAGATTCACTGTTCGGTGCTTGCCGAGGACGCGATCAAGGCCGCGCTGTCCGACTGGAAGACCAAGCAGGGCGAGTCGGAAGCCAAGCCAGCCGAGGCCGCGACCGCTAACTAATCGCGGGCAGTACGCCCACGATGCAGGGTTCCTTGAGTTGCAGCGCGAAGCGCGCGGCAAGATCTCCGCGCGCGTTTTCCGGTGAGAGTTTTTGCGCTTCACGAATTAACGAGTCACGGTCATCCCATGATCCACGTCACCGAAAAAGCGGCAACCAAAATTCGCGAGCTTCTCGCCAAGGAAGGCGTTCCCGTGGAGTCGGGCGGGCTGCGCGTGGGCGTGCAGGGCGGCGGCTGCTCCGGCCTCAGCTACGCGATGCGTCTGGACACTGAATCGCGCAACCGCGATAAGGTGTTTGAAGAACATGGCGCACGCATTTTCGTGGACCCCAAGAGCTATCTCTACCTCCACGGCACGACGCTCGATTATCTCGAGGACCTCATCAAGCAGGGTTTCGTCTTCCAGAATCCTCAGGCGACGCGCAGTTGCGGTTGTGGCAGCTCCTTCACGGCTTGATTTTGGCCGCGCGCCGCGCAGGCTCGCATTGAATCGCTTGAGTCGCGCTACCCGATCTACTCCGCGCCGGCAGCACCTGCGGTTCGCTTGGGCATCGGACCGCGAAACCCGGCAGCACACGAGGCATAGGCATGCCAATTGCACGCACCCGCGAAGATCGCGCCGATCACTCGGCCAGTTTGAAATGCTGGGCCTGCCAGGCGCCGGCTTCCGGTGGACATTTCTGCCCGGTCTGCCAGAAAATTCAGCCGCTGCCTCCCGGAACCGATTATTTCGCGTTCTTCGGATTTCCGCAGAAACTCGAGATCGACGAAGGTTCGCTCGAAGGGCTGTTTCACAAATTGAGCTGGAAGCTGCATCCCGATAATTTCGTCCGCGCCAGTGAATTCGAGCGGAATCTATCGCTGGAGCGCTCCTCCGAGCTCAACGATGCCTATCGCACGCTTCGCGATCCGCTGTCGCGCATCGAATATCTGCTCGAACATCTGGGCGTCCGCAAGGAAGGCACCACCCGGCAGCAAGCTCCGCCCGAACTGCTCGAAGAGGCGTTTGAGCTCAACGAATCGCTGGATGAGTTGCGCGAGGCTCGCGCCGCCGGCGAAGACATCGCCGTGCTGCGAGATCGCCTGGCTCTGGCGCACAAGAATTTTGCCGACAAGCTCGCGGAAATTGACGCCGCGATATTGGATCTGGCCGGCGAATGGGACGCGGCGCTCGATGCGCACGCGCCGGACGACAAAAAGAGCGCCATCCTGGGGCGCTTCAACGAAATCCTGAATCGCCGCGCCTACATTCGCAATCTCGTAAGCGGCGTGCAAAAAGAACTGGCGGAGGCCTGAACGCGGCATGGCGCGCACCGTTGGCATCGATCTCGGCACCACCTACAGCCTGGTCGCTTACCTCGATCCGCAGACTGGCGCGCCGAAGTGCATTCCGGGTCCGTACGATTCGGCGCTCTGCCCTTCGGTGGTCAGCGTGGATGCCGACGGCCGCATCCTGGTGGGCGAGCCTGCGGGGCGCCGTTTGCTGACACAGCCGGATCGCACAATTTATTCGGTCAAGCGGCTGATGGGCCGAGGCGTCGCCGACATTCAAGACGAGCTCAAGCTTTTTCCCTTCCGCATCGATCCTGACGGCGGCAACGTAATTCGCGTGCGCCTGGGCGACCGGTTGTTCACCCCGCCGGAAATCTCCGCTTTTATTCTGCGCGAGTTGAAATCCTGGGCCGAGGATTTTTTCAAGGAGCCGGTGGACCGCGCCGTGGTCACCGTTCCCGCATATTTCAATGACGCGCAGCGCCAAGCGACGAAGGACGCGGGCCGCATCGCCGGCATGGAAGTTCTTCGCCTGGTGAACGAGCCTACCGCCGCTGCGCTGGCCTACGGCCTTCACAAGCAACAGCGCGGACGCGTGGCAGTCTACGATTTCGGCGGTGGCACGTTCGATATTTCGATTCTGAAGCTGGTCTCCACCGGCGATGGCGACATCTATCAGGTGCTTTCGACCAATGGCGACACGCATCTTGGCGGCGATGACGTAGACAACGCGCTGCTTGAACTCACTCGGCGCGAAATTGGCGAGCGTTACGACGTCGAGCTCGATTCGCGCGGCGAGGCAGTGCAGGAGCTGCGCAAGACTTTGATTCGCGCCAAACACGAGCTTTCCTCCTCCGATTCCACCTCCATCCAGTTTCCGCTGGGGGACAAGGGGCTCTACGTCCGCGAGATCCGCCGCGCCGAATTCGACTCGCTCATCCGTCCGATCGTCGCACGCACCATGGCGCCGGTGAAAATGGCGCTCGCCGATGCGTCGCTTAAGCCTGCGGACATCGAAGAAGTCGTGCTAGTAGGCGGCTCGACGCGCATTCCGCTGGTGCGTTCGACGGTCGCCGAATATTTCGGCCGCGCGCCCCACAGCGAGCTCGATCCCGATCAGGTGGTCGCGCTCGGCGCCGCCGTGCAGGCCGACATTCTCGAATCCGGCGTGAAGACCATGCTTCTGCTGGACGTCACTCCACTCTCACTGGGCATCGAAACCATGGGCGGCGTGGTGGCCAAAATTATTCCGCGCAATTCCACGATTCCGGCCAGCGCGCAGGAGCTTTTCACCACCGGGGTGGAAAATCAGACCGCCATTGACGTCCACGTGCTGCAAGGCGAGCGCGAACTCGCCAAGGATTGTCGCTCGCTTGCGCGTTTTCAGCTTCGCGTTCCGCCCGGCCCGGCCGGGCTCGCGCGCATTGAAGTGAAATTCCTAATCGACGCCAGCGGCATCCTGCAAGTTGCCGCGCGCGATCTTCGCTCCGGCCAGGAGCATCTGATCGAAGTGCAGCCCAGCTACGGACTCGCCGACACCGAGATCGAACGCATGCTTGAGGAGTCCATCGAATTCGCGGAGCAGGATTTTGCGGAGCGCCAGCTCATTGAGGCGCGCACCGAGGCCGAGGCGATTCTGCTGGCTACCGACAAGGGCCTGGGCGATCCCCGCGCTGCTGATCTTCCCGCGGCGGAGCGCGCTGCAATCAGCGACGCCACCGCGCGTCTTCGCGTTTCGATGGTAGGTACGGATTACAAGCTGGTTCGCAAACAGATAGATGATGTCAATCAGGCCACCGAGCATCTGGCCGAGGTCCTGATGAACAGCGCGTTGCAGTCCGCGCTGCAGGGCAAGCGCCTCGACGATGTATAAAGAGTTTTTGAGATTCGTTCGCGTTGGCATTTACGACGGAGGAGTATTTACAAATGGGCGGTAAAAATCCTTATATCGAAGAGACAAAGTTCACGCCGGCGACCAAGAAATTCAAAGTCACCTTCAAGCGCGAAGGCGAGACCGTGGAAGTGGACCCTGAAAAAATTCCGTACAGCCACGATGGCTTGCCCGGCAGCCTGCTCGATATTTCACAGGGCTATCATCTGGGGCTAGACCACGCTTGCGGCGGCGTCTGCGCGTGTTCCACCTGCCATGTGATCGTTCACGAAGGCCTGGACTCCTGCAACGAAGCCACCGACGCCGAATTGGACCAGCTCGACGAAGCGCCCGGCGTCACTCCAAAGTCGCGCCTCGGCTGCCAGTGCGTGCCCGATGGCACGAAGAATCTCGTTGTCGAAATTCCCGACTGGAACAAGAACTACGCCAAGGAAGCCGAACACTAGGCTTCACGGCATCGCGACAGCGCCGGCCAGCGCTGAAATCTTTAATAATGGAGCGATATAATATGGCGTATGCGGAAGAGCAGCGGAAGAATTGCGATTGCCCCTGCCATCAGGGCACGGGTGACGCAGTTCACGTTGTCCCCTGCTGCCACCGGCCTTTTGGCCCGGTTCGCAATTTGCTGAAATCTTATTTGCTCACTTTGGCGATTCCCGTTCGCAGGACGACAGAGCGGCTGCTGAACTAGGCGACACCACCACACGGAGATCACATGCCTCGCGAATTCGACTGGGATAATGCCGAAGAAATCGGCATCCGGCTCAACGAGAAATTCCCTGGTGTCGACCCACTCACCGTTCGCTTCACCGATCTTCACAAGTGGGTTTTGGATCTGCCCGGCTTCATCGGCGACCCCAAGCTTTCGAACGAGGGCAAGCTCGAGTCCATACAGATGGCTTGGCACGAGGAATTCAAAGACAGCCAGGGCTAGCCATGTTGTCTTGGCAGCGATTCGACCGGGAACGCGGCTGAATATGGCCGGTGCGTTGCGGCCAATCCCGCGTCCAATTTGGTCGCGGTGCGCGAAAAGCCTCTACTTGCGTGGACGCTTCCGCGCGAGTTAGATTTTTCTCCAGGAGAAATCTCATGGAAGCAGATCTGCGGTATCCCGTTGGCAAGCCTGAGCGTCCCGAACGTCTCACCGAGCAGCAGCGCCGGGATTTTATTGCCGCGATCGCGCAAGCCCCCGCGAACCTCGGCGCTGCTGTGGCCGGCCTCACCGATGCGCAGCTCGATACGCCCTACCGTCCTGGCGGCTGGACCGTTCGCCAGGTCGCCCACCATTTGCCGGATAGCCACATGAACGCGTACATTCGCTTCAAGCTCGCGCTTACTGAAAACGAGCCTACCATCAAGCCTTATGAAGAGGCCCGTTGGGCGGAACTCGCCGACGCCAAGGCGCCTATCGAGCCGTCGCTCGCGCTACTCGAACATCTCCACCGGCGCTGGGTGCCGCTCCTCGAATCGCTCACCCCTGCCGACTGGG
>JBAVQT010000276.1:0-5529 GCA_049694295.1 Candidatus Acidiferrales bacterium | reverse complement strand
GGCTTCAGCGCTGCTGGAATCGGCCGTGCCGCGCGAGCGCATGTACTTTGGGCATTATGAAGTGCAGCCCATGTCGGTCATGCGGCAAAAGATTGCCGAGCACATGGTTCTTTCAAAGCGCGTGTCGCCCCACGTCTATTCGGTGGATGAGATTGACGTCACCCACATCGCCACCATCCGCGCGAAATCGAAAACCAAGTTCGAGGAGACCACCGGAACCAAGCTGACGTTCATGCCTTTCTTCGTGCGCGCGGCAGTGGAGGCGTTGCGGGTGTTTCCCACGGTGAACTCCTCGGTGGACGGCACCAACATCGTGCTGCACAAGGAAGTGAACATCGGCATTGCCGTGGCGCTGGACTGGGGCCTGATCGTGCCGGTGATCAAGAACGCCGAGGAAAAGAATTTTCTGGGCATTGCGCGGTCCATCAACGATCTCGCCGAGCGCGCGCGGTCGAAGAAGCTGAAACCCGAAGAGGTGCAGGAGGGCACGTTTTCGATCACCAATCCCGGCGTATTCGGCGGGCTCTTCGGATTGCCGGTGATCAGCCAGCCCAACGTGGCGATTTTGGGTCTGGGCGCGATCGAGAAACGTCCGGTGGTGGTGGACGACGCGATCGCCATCCGCTCGATGGTCTATCTCACCTTGTCGTACGATCACCGCGTGGTGGATGGCGCGGTGGCGCACCAGTTCATGGGTCGCATCAAGCACACGCTCCAGAGCTGGAGCGAGAGCGTTCTCTAGAAATTCAAGCGCCGCAAACGGCGGGCGCCGGACGAAAAAGTTTTCTCGGCTCCTGAATTTTTTCGGGGGCTGGATATTTCCCGCCGCCCGCCGCCCCCGGCACACCTCTAGGATTTTTCTCAGGCGGCCGCACCATGTCTTCCACTCACGATCATGCATCCTGGGGTGTTCCTCCCTGGCAGGTGGATTTCTCGCCGCGCGGGAGCGCAAGAGTGTCCGGCCGCGAAGCGGATTTCGCGATTATCGGCGGCGGATTTACCGGGCTGGCCGCGGCGGCCTGGCTGCGAAAACTTGCCCCCGAAAAATCGGTGGTTGTGCTGGAGGCCGGACGCATCGGGGCGGGCGCCAGCGGCCGCACGGGCGGAATGGCGCTTGCGGAAACGGCGGCGGGCGACCAGCCGGGGTTGGGTGATGTGCTGGCGGGCTTCCGCAAAATTTTGGGGGAGCTGGATGTCGCCTGCGATCTCGATCTATCCGGCGCCTGGGAGATCGCGCGTTCCGGCGCGGCGGTGACGCCGGCGATTCAGTGGAGCGATTCTGGCACGCTGCGGGTGGTAAAGGAGGTTCCCGGTGGGACGCTCGACCCCGGCAAGCTGGTGGCGGGCTTGGCGCGTGCGGCTGAGTCGCGCGGAGCGACGCTGCTCGAAAATCACGCCGTCGAAAAAATTGAATGGGGCGAGCGGATCGAGATTTCCGGCGCGTGGGGCACGCTGCGGGCCTCCAGGCTGCTGCAGGCCACCAACGCCTTCTCGCTCGATCTCGCCGGACTGGGCGCCGGGATGCATCCGCGGTTGACGCTGGCAGCTCTGACCGAGCCGCTGGACGAAAATGTCGTGCGCGCGATCGGTCTGGCAGAACGAAAACCTTTTTACACCGTGGATTTTCCTTATTTATGGGGCCGCGTGCGAGCGGATCGCCCGATCGTCTGGGGCGCGGGGCTGGTCAGCTCGCCCGACGAACGCGATCTGGCCGCCGTGGATATCGCTTCGCCGGAGGCCGCGAAGATGTTTGGCTCGCTCGAGCGACGCGTCCGCGGACTTCATCCGGCGCTGGCGGAAATAAAATTCGTGCAGCGCTGGGGCGGGCCGATCCTGTTTCGCGATTCGTGGAAGCCCGCATTCGTCTGGCATCCGCGCGACCGGGCAATCGCATCGCGCGCGGTGGTGCTCGCGGCTTTCGCCGGACACGGCGTGGCGCTTACTTCATATCTGGGCGCGTGGGCGGCAGAGGCGCTGCTGGGCCGGCGAGACTTGCCGCAGTGGGGCACTCTCGACTAACAGTCGCTGCTTTTCTTCCGCGCTTCTTGTAGCCAGCCACCCCGGCCAGTTGTTCGTGCGGGGCAGCTTCCCGTGGAGGATTTCTCGCGCCTTCCCGGCCTGAGCTCCATTCTTACTGTAGCTTCAGACGCAACTCCTCAGCGAACATTTCCACGCGATTGAGCGGCACCACGCGAATGTTCTGTTCTTCGAAAAGCTTGACCACAAATTGATGCCGCGCGTTGTCGAGCTGCGGCTCGCTGTCGGTGATGGCCGTAAACTCGGCTTCCGGCAGCCGCGCGCGGATGCGCTCGACGGTGAAGGCCAGCACCTTGGGTTGGGCCGGCTCGCGTCCGAGCAGAATGGATTGCAGGTAACCGCGCTTGCCATTCTGGTAAGCGTAGTCGAGCCGCGTGGGATCGCCCGGCTGAGTGAACTCCGCGACCGGCACCCGGGTTTCGAGCTTTTTGAGCACGCGGTGCCGGCGGAAGACGTCATTTAATTTGTCGCGAATCCAGCCGCGCGCGTTTTCCACCATGCCCGAGCGCGTGCGCGCCGGCAGGGCCACCTGCTCGTGGTACAGGCGGTCGAGTTCGGCATCGAAGTCATCGGAGTACACGGCTTTTTGCGGGCCGAGCTGCAGTATGTTGGAGAGCGAGTCGTCGAGCTTGGCGAGATATTTTCCGACGGCATCGGCCGGCGCGGCCAGGCGGGCCTCGAATTCGCCGGGCAGCGCGCGCAGCAAATCGAGATCCGCCGCGGGGTGCAGCTTGCGGACGCGAGCCATCTCGCTCGAGTCTTCGATGAAGCGGATGGCGCGCCGCGGAGCGGGCGATTCCACCGCGGCGTTTTCCTCCAGCAGCACGCCGACGTTGAGCCATTCGTCGCGGACCACGTTGGGCGCGTAACGCAGGATGCGGTAGCGATAAATATTTTTTTCTTCTTCAGGCATGGGTCACTTCCAGTTGGGAAAAGGCTGGGCCGTGGATTTCCAGGCCGAAACCAGCAGTTCGCGCACCAGGCGCCGCCGCCGCAGCAGCTGCGACAGCATGCGCTCCAGCGCGTCGAAATCATGCCCGTACCAGGCGGGCGGAATCTCTTTCTGAATTTCGTCCAGCGCCGTTTCATCCATTTTGGTTTCCACGCGCGTGAGCCAGGGCTCGAAGGAGTCCAGGCCGCGCACCGATTCGTAGACGCGGTGCCGCGCGTAGAGGCCGCGCAACGCGCCATCCGGAAAATTCCATTCGCCGGCGTTGAAGCAGAAACCGTGATCCATCATCTGCGCGCCGTAGCGCGGTTCTTCTTTTTCCCGCACCAACTCGCGGAAGAAAATCGCCTGCCGCCCGTTGGTGTTGCAGGTCCATTTGTCGAAAACCAGAATGCCGAGAAAATCGCCCAGGTTGCGGACCTCGCGCAGCCGCTCCTCCGGCAGAAAATCGCTGACCGCAATTTCCGACGGTTTCCCGGGGTACCGCGAGCCAAACTGCTGGCCCGGCTGGCAGGGCGCGCGCCCGCGCCCCAGTTGCATCACCAGATCCTCGGTGTGCCGGATCAGGTCTTCGCGCACCTCGATCACCGCCGCCTCGGGCACGGCGATGCCCAGGCGCTTGGCCAATCGTGTTCCCAGCAATTCATTCGCCAGGATCCGCGCGCCCTGCGGATTATTCTGGAACTTCACCACGTAATACTCGCCGTCCGAGCAGCGCATCAGGTGCGCCTGCGCTCCTCCCCGCATCCTTCGCACCTGCTCCACCGCGAGCGGCATTCTGCGCGTACTCTAGCCAGCCAACGTGACCGTCTGCAAGCGAAAGATTTCAGATCGGGAAATCAGCGGCCCGCGATGGGCCGGTGCCCGCCGCGAAAAAGCACGGGCGAGTGCGGGATCGGGAAGCTCTTCCACAAAAAGGAGGAAAAATGAATTCGTCTGGGGCACCCCTCCCACAGCGAAAAAACGCGCTTTCAGTTCTCGAAATGGTCAAACAGATTATTGAACGATTCGGCCAGCGTGGGATGCGCGAAGACCGCGTCCTTCAAAACCGTGTACGGAAGCCTTCCCATCATCGCGAGTTGCAGCTGCGACATCATCTCGCCGCCCTCAATGCCCAGCACCGCCGCGCCGAGTATCTGGCCCGTTGCCGCATCCACCAGCGCCTTGATGAATCCACGTGTCTCGTCCACTTCCTGCGCCCGCGCCACGTAGCTCATGGGCATCTTAGCCACGCGGAAAGCGCGGCCTTGCTCGCGAGCATCGCGTTCGCCCAGCCCGATGCGCCCGAGTTGCGGATCGATGTACACGGTGTAAGGAACCAACCGGCCGGCCGTGGTCGCGCTGCCCTTTTCGATTAAGTTCGTGCGGATGATGCGGAAATCGTCGTAGGAAATGTGCGTGAACGCCGGGCCGCCCTTGATATCTCCCAGGGCGAAAATCCCATCCGCGCTGGTTTCCAGTTTTTCGTTCACGCGGATGAATCCCCGGCCGTCGGTGGCCACGCCCGCTGCCGCGAGGTGTAAATTTTCGGAATTCGGCACGCGCCCGGTGGCCACCAGCAGGTGCGTGCCCTCGATCGAGCGCAGCTTGCCGGCCACCCGAGCCTGCAGCACGATCTTGTTCCGGCGCCGCGAAACTTTCTCCGCTCGCGCATTCAGCAGGACTCGCACGCCATCTTGCCCGAGAATTTCCGCCACCGCCGCGGCTACGTCTTGATCTTCCCGCGCGAGCAGCTGCGAGCCGCTTTGCACGATGGTGACGCGGCTGCCGAGCCGCTGGAAGAGTTGCCCGAATTCGAGGCCCACGTAGCCGCCGCCTAGCACCAGCAGATGCGCGGGCACCTTCGCCAGTTCCATGATCGAAGTGCTGTCGAGATACGGAATGTCCTGCAGGCCCGCAATCGTCGGGACCGCCGGTCGGCACCCGGCATTGATGAAGAAGCGCCCGGCCGCGATCATCCGGGAGCCGCCCCGGCGCAGCTTGATCTCCAGCGATTTTGGCCCGGTAAACGACGCCTCTCCGTAGATCAGATCGAGGCCCGCGGTCTTCGCGATGCTCTTCTCGTCCCGGGTGCGAAATTCGCGCACGATGTCGCGCTTGCGCTTTCTGACGCGCTCCATGGCGATGCGGATTGCTCCGGTCTGGACGCCGTAGTCCGCGCCGCGCCGCGCGAGATAAGCTACCCGGCCGCTCGCCACGATCGTTTTGGTTGGCGTGCACCCGTTGTTGACGCAGGTGCCGCCCACGTGTTCGCGCTCCACGAGAGCGGTGCGCATCCCCGCTTTAGCCAGCGCCTGAGACAACGGCGTGCCCGCTTGCCCCGAGCCGATCACGATCGCGTCGTATTCCTGGACAGGTTTTTGGACGGAAGCCATGCGCGCCTCGCAACGAAAATCACGAATGAGGAAAATCCAGCGCGCTGGGCGCAGCTAAAACCGCGAGACAACCCAAAGCGAGCCGCCGATGGTCAACAAGTCTTCGAGAACCGCCACCACGTAGCCGGGCATGCCGAGCGCGCGCACCAGGCGCGTCCGCGCCTGATA
>JBAVQT010000275.1:0-1642 GCA_049694295.1 Candidatus Acidiferrales bacterium | reverse complement strand
GAAAGCGCGGGGCGTTCGGGTTTTTCCGCGAGTGGTGTCGTTTTCTCGATACTCAGTGTGGCGACCAGGGATTCGAGCGCACCGGCACAATCCTCGGCAGAGGTGGCGAGCGCGAAGAGTTCGCATTCGCGTGTCGTGAGGATGCTGCTCTTGTCGGGATACGCGAAATAGGCAACAGGAGGAGGCGCGCCGACCAGAATCAACTGGCGAAATCCCTTGAATTGCTCTAGGGCCTGCTCGACGACATATTGGGTGCGCTCGACGCGGGGAAGGCCGGTGCCGCGTTCCATGCGAGCAAAAGGATACGGCGAGAAAAGTTTCGCGCCGGTGGCGACAGCGATGCGCCCAGCGGCGGTTAGCCCACGACCCTGGAGCGCGCTGCCCGCGAGGATGAGGCCGGTGCGCGCCCCGGAGCGGAGCATGGTGGCTGCGCGGTTGACGGTTTCAGTGCTAGGCAGCGGCGGATTGTGGACGGCTGGAATTTCGGGAACGGAGCCGCCCTCGCTCCAGGCTGCGTCCGCTGGAATAATTAGCGTGGCGATGCGATACGGCGCGGTGCGCGAGGCGAAGACCGCTTCAGCGGCGTCGCGGCCGAGCGCGGAGGCAGACAGCGAAGTGCGGAGCCAGCGAGAATAGGGGCGAGCGATTGCTTCGATATCGGAAGTGAGCGGCGCATCGTGGGGCAGATGATCGAGAGGATGCTGGCCGACGAGATTAACGATGGGAACGCGCGCGCGGTGGGCGTTGTGGAGATTCGCGAGACCATTGGCGAGACCTGGGCCGAGATGAAGAAGAGTACATGCGGGTTTCCCGGACATCCGCGCGTAGCCATCGGCCGCGCCGGTGACGACGCCTTCGAAGAGGCCAAGCGCGCAGCGCATGGCAGGGGCGCGATCGAGGGCGGCAACGATGTGCATTTCGGAAGTGCCGGGATTCGTGAAACAGGTGTCCACGCCCGACGCGAGTAGAGTGCGAACCAGACTTTCTGCACCATTCATGGAAGCTCAACCTCGAAAAATCAATGACCGGGAAAAGCGCTGGATGAATAGTGCCACACTTTGCGAAAAGTTTTATTCGCGCGACGCTGCGTGATCGGCGCGCCGGACGACTCGAGCGATCCTATTGCGGCGAGCCCGCGTCGCGCAAATAGGCGGAGAGAACGAAGGCCAGTGCGGCGGCATGCACGTTGAGCATTCCGTCATGATTGCCGGGCACCGTCTGGAGATCGAAGGACCCGAGCAGGCCTTGCCAGATGGCGGCAGGATTGTCAGGGAAAACGGATTTGATTTCCGGACTCACAAACTTGGCATCGCCTTGGTAAAAGCGGGGCCGATAATGCAACAGAGCAAGACTGGCGGCCTGGCGCATGCGAAGCATGGCCAGAGTAAGCGGCAGATCGGGCGGCGCTTCCAGCCGCCGGCGATGGTTCGTGGACAGATCCACGGAATCGTACAGGCGGCGTTCGGAGTCGTGAAAAACGTAAGCCAAAGATTCGCGAACCCGCAGTTTTTTGATGATGGAGACATGGCGCGCCAGCTGATTTCCGAAGAGGCGCACACGCTGCTTAGCCGGCATGGAGCGCGGAGGGGGGTAGGCATCGAGCATAGCCAGCAAAGCGATTTTTTCGCCAGCAGCGGAAAGT
>JBAVQT010000274.1:0-5605 GCA_049694295.1 Candidatus Acidiferrales bacterium | reverse complement strand
GATTCGCACCGAAGCATACATGCCGGGAACGAGCAGGTATTTTGGATTGGGGACGTCAACTTCGGTATGCATGGTGCGGGTCTGGGTATCGATCTGATCGGAGAAGCGGACGATTTTGCCGTTGAAGGTGTCGTTGATGGTGGAAACGTGGACGGCCACCGCATCGCCGAGATGAATGTCACCGACGGCGCGCTCGGGGACGGGAATCACGAGGCGGAGCAAATCATTTTCGGAGAGACGGAGCAGCGCTTGATCGCCTTTGTTGGAGGAAGTTCCGGCGGGGAGCAGCGCGCCTTTGTAGGCGTCAATTTCAGTGACCACTCCGGTGAAGGGAGCGGTGATGCGCGCATACGCGAACATGGCTTTGTCGCGATCGAGCGCAGCTTTGGAGCCGATCACTTCCTGCTCGGAACCGGCGAGAGCGTCCTTGGCGCTGGAAACGCCGGCGCTTGATTCCAGGTCTTTCCCTTGCGCGACATCTATTTCTTCCTGGGCGACGAGTTCGGGGCGCTTTTTTTGGACGTCGGCGAGGCGCGTGTAGGTGAGATGCGCGACGTTGTAGGTGGATTGCGCGCGGGTTAATTCTTCATTCGCGCGCGCCAGATCTTCCTGGCTGCGGCGCACGGCCGCTTCATCGAGCTGAATCTGCTGCTGCAGCTCGGGAATTTCCAGGACGGCGAGAAGTTGGCCCTGGGTGACGTGGGTGCCCCAATCCACATTCAATTGTTGAATGTAACCGGAAACTTTCGCGTAGACGTTGATTTCCTGAAACGGCTCGAACTCCGAGGCGATTTCGAGGGTGTCGGACAGATTGATACGCGCCACTTTGACTACGGCGACGTGCGGCGCGCTCGCGGGGTCGTCCGCGCTGGATTGTTTTTTCGAGCCGCAGCCCACCAGGATGATGGCCGCAAAGAAAAAAAGAATCCATGCAGGGCGGAGCTGTGTCGAGAAGCTGGAATGAATCCGGCTGCGCGTCGCTGAAGTTGCGATGGCTGGTTTCCGCACACTCGGCGGCGGAATTGCCGTGTCTGTATTGGGCTGCGCTATTTTCATGATTTCGCTTCGGCAGGATTTGTCGGGCTATCGGCTGGGATCGCGCCCGCTGCCTGGCGGACTGCTCGGGCGGTGTCAGTTTCTCCATGCAAGCCGATTGGCTGGGAGCACGTGCGATTCCAACTGACATGGAGAGACAAAAGAAACGTGTGGCAGGCGGGAGTCGGGCCGCGCTGGCGGCGAGATGGTGGCGATGACTGCGTAAGTTGCAGGGAAATAAGGCTCGTAAGTAGGAGCACGGGTGCTCAGGGCAGACGCTGGCTCTCAACCAATCTAATGTTCGGAGTCGGCGTGTATGGCGCGAATGGCCGAGTTAGCTCGTTCGCTTTGTTCACAGATTGAACGAGCTTGTGCAGATTGTGCACAGGGGCCTGAGTCTTCTCGTTGACCCTCGCGGGAAAACCAAAACGGGTCGGTCCGGGAGATGAGACGGCCGCGGGAAGTTTCGGCGCATGCGGTGGGTACGGCGATTTATTCCGGATCTGGTTCTTTCGGCGATTTTTCCCCGATGTGATGCTCTTCCATTTTGTTGTAAAGCAAGCGGCGGTTAATCTGCAGGCGATCCGCGGCCTCGGTCTTATTGCCGGCGGTGGCCTGAAGCGCGTCTTCGATCAAACGCTTTTCGAGTTCCGCGATGGATTTGTGGAAGGGCAGGGTAAGAATATCCGCGTGGAATTGAGCGGAACCGCCGCGCTCGTCGAGGGAGTCCGAAGCGATGGGAAGGTGCGCGGGCATGATGACGCGGCCACGAGCCATGAGCACGGCGCGCTCGATAATGTTTTCCAGCTCGCGAACGTTTCCGGGATACGAGTAGGTTTGCAGAAGGAGGATGGCATCGTCGGAAAAGCCGACGGCCGGGACTCCATTTTTCTCGCTATAGATCCGCAGGAAATGCTCGGCGAGCGGCGCGATGTCGGAGCGGCGCTCGCGCAGCGGCGGCACGCTGATGCGAACCACATTCAAGCGGTAAAACAGGTCCTCTCGAAACAGGCGTTCCTTGACACAGACTTCCAAATCGCGGTTGGTGGCCGCCACGACGCGAAAATTTCCGGAAATGCTCTCGGCGCCGCCCAGGCGCTCGAAGGTATGTTCCTGCAGGACGCGAAGAAGTTTTGATTGCAGGAAGGGCGGAATTTCCGCGATTTCATCCAGAAAGATGGTGCCGCCTTCGGCGATTTCGAAGCGGCCCTGCTTGCGGCCAATGGCTCCGGTGAATGCGCCGCGCTCGTGTCCGAATAATTCCGATTCGAGCAGGTTTTCAGGAAGCGCCGCGCAATTGACCACCACGAAAGGACCGCCGCGGCGCCGGCTGTAACTGTGGATTCCCTCGGCGACCAGCTCCTTACCCGTGCCGGACTCGCCGCAGATCAGCACGGTCGAATCCGTTTCGGCAACTTTGCCGATGGTCTTGAACACGTCCACCATGGGTCCGCTCGAGCCGACGAGGCGTCCCACAGTGGCCACGCCGTTCCTGGCGACCTGCGCGCGCAACTGCGCGACCTCTCGATTCAGGACAGAATGCGCGAGCGCTCGCTCCGCGGTGAGCGAAATATCCTGCAGATCGAAAGGTTTGGTCACGAAGTCGTAAGCGCCCAGGCGAACCGCTTCAATGGCGCTGTGGCTGGAGCCGAACGCGGTGATCACGATGACGGGAACGGAAGCCAGCCGGGGATCTTTGCGCAGGAATTGCAAGACTTCATCGCCGCCGGCCTCAGGCATTTTCCAATCCGTAAAAATTAAATCCGGCGTTACCTTGCGTAGCAGCTCGATGGCCTCGGCTCCATCACCCGCTTCGAGAGTTGCGTATCCGCGGGCGCGCAGGATGGTGGCGAGGGTTCCGCGCAGGCTGGCCTCGTCGTCAATGATGAGGATCATTTCGCTCATGTTTTCCTAAGTCTTCACGCCGGCGGGATGGCCCGGGGAATCCTCGATGATCGGCAGCAGGATTCGGATGGTGGTGCCATGCCCATTGGCGCTGGCGACCTGAATTTCGCCGCCGTGCGCGCGCACCAGTTCGTGACATATCGAAAGGCCGAGTCCCGTTCCGGTGCGCTTAGTGGTAAAGAACGGATCGAAGATTCGATTCACAATGCTGCCATTGATGCCCGTCCCGCTATCACTGAATTCGACGCATAGCTCGCTGCGGCCATTGGGCGCCTTGCGATCGGACGACAGATTGACGCAAAGCGTGCCACCGGAATCGGACATGGCCTCGAGCGCATTCTGGATTACGTTGTCGAACACCTGAGCGATCCGGTTTTGATCCAGCGATACCGCTGGCGAAGGAATCGTCAAATTCGCGACGAAACGGACGCCCTGGCTGCTGGCTTTCTCGGCAAAACTTGCGAGTCTCTGCTCGACGAGACGGGACACGTCGGTAGGCTCGGAATGAAGCTGGACCGGCTGCGAAAAATTTAAGAGCCGGTTGACCATGCCATTGAGCCTTTCAATTTCGGCCAGCGCAACCCGGCAGGATTCCTGAGTGGCGGGGTCGCCGGCGCTTTGTTCGCACATCTGGACGCGCAGGCGAATGGTAGCCAGCGGATTGCGAACTTCGTGGGCCACGCCCGCGACCAGGCGCCCCAGCGCGGCGAGGCGTTCGGCATGGCGCAAGCGATCTTCGATCTGCTTTTCGGCGACGATCTTTTCCTCGAGCGCCGCGCTCATGCGATTAATCGCCATGGCGATTCTCTTGATTTCCTCGGGATCGTTGCCAATGGCGATTTGCGAACCGAGATTTTTCTCGAGGCTCTGAAGACCCCATTCAATTTTCCGAACACCGAGATGCAAATTACGCAGCACCAGCAGCGTGAGCAGCACGCTGGCTAAAGCGGTGGCCGCCAGACCGACCACGATCGAATAAGCGCGGAAGCGGCTGGCGCCGGGAAGGCCGGAAAGTTTTTTGGAAGTCCAGGCGCTGGCGGAATAGCTTTTTTCCGCATGCAAGGGCAATGCGTCGATGAGGACCATATCGTCGCCGAGGGCCAGAACTTGCGCGGAATGCACTTTGGTGAGCGCCGCCTGGCGCGCGACGCTGAGAATGGCGGCGCGCTGCTCATCCGGCGCATTTTCGCCGATGCGTCCGGAAACCCCCTCGCGCGTGGACTCGACATAGCCGACCAGCGAATCTCCATCGGTCGAGTAGAAACCGCCGTCCACACCCGGCGCGTTCTGTAAGATGACGCGCGTCGAGAGAGTGAGGACTTCCTGGGAGACGGGCGCGCCGGGATCTTCGAGCGGAGGCGCTTGATGATTTTGCCCCGCAAAAGCCTCCTTGTCCGCGTACTCGCGAGCCAAGTCGGCAGTTGTGGCGGAAAGCTGCTTCTGCTCATCCTTCAAGACCGCGGATTTTGTGTAGCGCAGGGCGTTGACCGCAGCCAGAAGAACGGCTAACAGCAAGATCACCACGATCGTTCCCAGCAGGATGATCTGCCAGCGAAAGCTGATCTTCGAAAGTGGAAGTGTGGCCGGCAACGCGCCTCCGTTTACGTCGCTGGATACGCCCAAACGGCTTGGAAAAAGAGAAGTTGGCGAACGAACCCGGACGGCGCGTCCCAGAATGCGCGGAAGTGACGGCCTGGCAGGGAACGGCTCGCGCGTAGAAACAGCCAGCTGCTACAGGCGATTTTCACTGCGCGAGTTTGCATGACATTAATGATACCAATTCCGAGGCGTGCAGCGCTTCACGCGCCGGTTTTCAGCGCGAATCTCAATTCCCCCGGAGGCCGGCCAAGCCGGACTGGCCCGACGGGCCGGGTAATCAGCGCTTGCCAAGGAGCAACCGGGCAGCCACGGCGGGAAAAATCGCGGAGCTTGAATGGCAGGAACTAAGTCTTTGCCAATCATTGATGCGCGATGGATAAGTGTGAACTCGCGGAACGATGAAGGTGATTGCATTGTGAACAAAGCGAACACGGCTGTAAACAAAGCGAACAGAGCGTGGCGCACATCGTTGTCGAGCAGCCCGGGTGGCGCTGGCTTGATTGTCACTCCATACCAGGTAAGCTAGTATGAAGAAATCAGAGAAAAGCGGAGGGGTAGGAAAGTGGTTGACTCCGGCGGTCTTGAAAACCGTTAGGCCCGAAAGGGTCTCGTGGGTTCGAATCCCACCCCCTCCGCCAATCAGTCGCGGGCTTTCTGCGTGTTGCGCTGGTTACAGCGGAACGCGTGCAACGGCCGCCGTGCAATTTCACACCATCGAACGCGCCGGCAAAGGCGCGAGTCAATAAATAGCGTAGGCCCTCCAATTCGCCCGAGTCCAGCTGCTCGAAGAGCGGCGGTGGGTGCGAGCCGCCTGGTCTTGCCCTCCGGGAGACCATTGTGATGTGCAAAAAACTTCAGATTTTCGCCAGGTTGTGACGGAGTGGCTTGGGTTGTTCTATCTGCTCAGCGGACCCGAAGCGAAACTGGTGTGATGTGCTGGCCATCGGATTTCGCAGCGAGCTTCACGGATTTAGTTGCGTTGCATAAACTTTGATCCAGTGATTCCGGATCCTCGCCTTGACCTGTTGTCCATTCAAGTCGGAGACGATCACATTGGAGTCCTGCA
>JBAVQT010000273.1:0-21985 GCA_049694295.1 Candidatus Acidiferrales bacterium | reverse complement strand
AACTCGACCTGCCGCCGCTCGCGCTGGAGCGTTACCTGACCGAGAACATTCATTTTGGTTTGGAAGAGGAATATCTCGCGGGACTGAATCTCTTTTTCGAAAAGGCCGCCGCCGCCGGCTTGATCGTGCGAAATCGTCCGCTGGAGTTCCTGGCGCCTGCGACTTCCGGGTCCGCATCGCCTCCTGCTTCGTCTTCTTCGTCACCATCGTCCGCCGCCCGCCGCGGGGTCTGACCGCTTGGAACGCATCGGCACGCTCGCCCGCCTGCGCCGCTACCCTGTGAAAAGCATGGCGGGCGAAGACCTGGCGGAATCGCGGGTCACCTTCGCCGGAATTGTCGGCGATCGCGTCTATGCATTTGTGGATGAACTCAACAAGTCGGACTTTCCCTGGATGACGGCCCGGCAGGCCCGCGACCTGATTCTCTTTCATCCGCGATTTCTCGATCCGCCGCCGGTGAAAGAGGCAATTCCCGAGGCAGGGCGTTACGCCGCGGAAATCACCACGCCCGAGGGCGAAAAATTCTGGATTGGCAACGCCAACTTCACGCAATTTCTCGAGCAGCGCTACGGGAGGTCGCTGCGGCTGCGTTTTTCCGAACGCTCGATGACGGACTCCAGACCCGTATCGCTGTTTGGTTTGGCCACCGTGCGCGCGCTTTCCCAGGAAACCGGCATCGAGCTTGACCTGCGTCGCTTTCGCGCCAATTTTTACGTCCAGTGGGATAGCGACGAGCCTTTCTTCGAGGATCGGCTCATGAATCGCGAACTGCAAATCGGGCCGGCCGTGGTGATCCAAGTGGTGAAAAAAGACCCGCGCTGCGTGATGATTACGCTGGACCCGGAGACGGCCGCCCCCTCGCCCGTGGTGCTCGAGAAAGTGGCGCGACAGCACGACGGCTGCGCGGGAGTTTATGGGGCGGTCCTGCGCGAGGGCATCGTTCGAGCCGATGATCCTGTATACTTGATTTGAGCAGAATCGAGGAAGACCACAGCGTATGGGCCTCACACCACAAGAAGCGCTTGAGCTTTTCGAGTCCGACGACCTGATCGCCATCGGCATGGCCGCGAATGAGGTGCGCCGGAAGAAGACCGATCCGCGTGTGGCCACCTATCAGATCGACCGCAACATCAATTACACGAATTTCTGTACGGAATATTGCTCGTTCTGCGCTTTTTACAGGCCCCTGGGCTCCCAAGACGGCTACATCCTGCCGCTCGAAACCATTCACGAAAAAATCGAAGAGATGCTGGCGATCGGCGGCACCGGTATTCTGATGCAGGGCGGCTTGCATCCAGACCTGCGGATCGAGTTTTACGAAAACATGCTGCGCTCGATCAAACTGAAATTTCCTCAGGTCCACTTGCACTGTTTCTCCGCGCCCGAGATTACCTGCATCGCCGAGGTGTCCGGATTGTCGCTGCGCGACACGATCGCGCGGCTGCGCGACGCGGGGCTCGACTCGATCCCCGGCGGCGGCGCTGAAATTTTGGACGATGAAGTTCGCGCGCGCATTTCGCGCCTAAAATGCCGCTCCGACGAATGGGTCGAGGTGCATCGCGCGGCTCATTCGCTGGGAATGCGCACTACGGCGACGATGATGTTCGGTTGCGGCGAGGAATACCGCCATCGCGTGAATCATCTCGAACTGCTCCGGCGCATGCAGGAAGATTCCGGCGGCTTCACGGCTTTCATTCCCTGGATTTTTGCGCCGGAAAATACGCCCCTGGGCAAGAAAGTTCCCGAGGCCACCGCCTTCGATTATCTGAAGACCCTGGCCATCAGCCGCCTTTACCTCGATAACATCGATCACATCCAGTCGAGCTGGTTGACGCCGGGAATCAAGATTTGCCAGGTGGGCCTGCAGTTCGGCGCCGACGACGTGGGCAGCATCCTGATCGAAGAAAATGTGGTATACGCCGCGGGCGTTCGCAACCGTACCAACGAAGCCGAGCTGCGCCGCATCATTTCAGACGCCGGCTATATGCCCGCGCAGCGCGATACTCTCTATCGCTCCTATGTATTGAAACATCCTGAAAGCCTGCCCGCCGAAGCCGCCTGCGCCTGACGCGCGGAAATATTTCAGCTTGCCTTGAGGGCCATCACCGGTTGCGACGCCAGCGGAAATTCCATCGTCACCGTCGCGCCGTAGGGCTGCCGGTTGGTCAGCGCAATTTCGCCGCCGCATTCCTGCATTATGCCGTAGCAGATGCTCAGGCCGAGGCCGGTGCCTTTGCCGACGAGCTTGGTGGTGAAGAAGGGATCGAACGCGCGGTTGACGTCGTGGAAGCCCGGCCCGGAATCCTCGAACTGAACCATGATGCTGTCGCCCCGCTTCGATGCGCGGATGCAAATCTCGCGCTGCGCGCTTTCCTCGACGGCATCGATCGCATTGCTGAGAATGTTAAGCAGCACCTGCTTCAATTCATCTTCGCCGATCGCCACGGCCGGGAGCAAAGAGTCGGCCCGGACGTCGATGTGAATGCCGGCCTTGCGCAGATAGTATTCGCGCAACTGGATGACATCGTGCAGCGCCGATGCAACGTGCGCTGAACGCTCGGCGGGATTGTTCTGCCGCGCAAAGCGCAGCAAGCCGTCCACGATGCGCTTCATGCGGCGCGCTTCCACTCCCAGCTTCTGCAATCGTTTCTTGGCGCTTTCCTGTTCTACTTCGTCGCCGAGCAACTCCGCATACCCGATGATGCCGGTCAGCGGATTGTTGAGTTCGTGGGCCACGCCCGCCACCAGTTGCCCGAGCGACGCCAGTTTCTCGGAGCGCACCAGCTGGTGATGCAGGCGCGAATTTTCGATGGTTACCGCCAGGTCGGAGGCCAGCATTTCCAGCTTGGCCATCTCCGTGGGGTGCAGACCCCACTGTTTCTTCGGCTCGCTGAGCCACAGGCATCCCAGGTACGATCCGCGGCCCGATACCAGCGGGATCATTACCTTTTCGCCGTCTTCGGAACTGCAGTACGAATTGTGTCCCAGGCGCTCGCCGTTTTTGCATAACTCGTTCAGCCGCTCGATGGTCCATCCCGCGGTGGACTGCCGGAGACGCGTGACTTCGCCCTCCAGAAAGCCGTTCGAACCCGCCAGGTGTAGCTCGCGGTCTTCGCCGAGCAGCAGCATCGCGGCGCGGCGGAAGCTGCCGGCGTCGGTGATCGCCGAAGCGATCTCGTCGCACAGCGCGGCCGGATCGTTGCCGGCCAGCAGCCGCGAGGTCACTTGCGAGAATCGCTCCAGCAGCCGATTTTCGGCTTGGTCCCGCGATCGCGCCCGGTCGATGATTCTTGATTTATCCTCGAGCAGCGTTAGCACCATGCCAAACGCGACGAAGTATTTCGGCACGTTCCACAGCTCGCCATTGATATGCGCGCCCGGCGCGTATTTTGCCAGCAGGGCCGCCACCGGAAACACCGCGCCCCACGACAAGAATCCCGCCGCCGCCGAAATTACCCCTGGCGAAAACCGACGATAGCACCGCCAGAAAAGCACCCCGCTAATTCCGAAGCTCAGCGTCAGGATGGCATTGACGCCAAAATCCGCGCTGCCGTGCAGCTGGCCGTAAATCGCGCGCGCTCCGGTTGCCGCCAGAATTGCTGCCACCGTGTAATGAAAGAGCCGAGATTCGGCGCGGCCCAGCAGCGGAAAGATCGCGCCGCCAAAGAAGATCACACCGAGCGCAACGGCCAGCGTTCCCGGCGCGTTCCAGCCAATGGTGATCGCCGCGGCGTGGAACACTGTCGGCACGCCCAGCATCACCAGCAGGCCCATGCGGCTGGCGCGGTCTTCCACCGAGAGCATCAGCGAAATGACGAACGCGATGCCCGAAAGTTCCAGCGCCGAGAGGTCGATCGTTTCCACGATCATCTCGGAGATGCCAGCATGCGTTTCAAATGCCTGCACCAGAAAGTGAACAAAAACCAGTCCCCAGGCGTAGGTCCACCAGCGCACGCGCGTCGAGGGTGCCAGGCTGCGCAAGGAGAGAAACGTTCCTACCATTCCGGCCAGGATCAAAATTGTCGGCAGTTTCTCGACAAACGAAGTCAAAGCAGTCTCCTGAACTCACAAGCATAGCGGACGCATCAGGAGGCGCTCAATGGGCCGGTCGTACTGGCAGAAGAAGGCGCGAAAGCAGTTTCACATCGGTGCAGTCGAGCGTTTCGCTATTTTTCGGGTGTCGTTCGCAGATTCAAAAGCACGCTGATGCCGTCCGGAAGATCGAGCGTGTCAGCGGGCACGAGCACGCCCCGGACGAATTTCGCGCGAATCCCGTGAATCGTCACGGGCCGCGCCGGCGGATCTGGCAGCGGAGCCGCCGCAGGCGTCGCCGGCGGAATGGCTTTGGAGGATGGCGAAACGCTGGCAGGCGCTATTTTCGGCGGCAGAATGCTGCCGGGGCCTCGCCGTTCGATGGGAGTGCCTCCGGGTTGATCGAGCGCGAGGTTGGCGAGCGCGTCCGCTTCGGCGTTAAGCTCCCGGTAAATGTGCTCGATGCGGAAATATTGAAGCTGGCGTGCGATCTTCACGGCGCGCTCGTGGAGCGGTCGCAGCTCCGGACTTCTCACTTTGTACCGGCCCTGCATCTGCTTCACCAGCAGTTCGGAGTCGCTGCGGATGCGCAGCGCAGGGATGCCGTGTGTGGTGGCATAGTCCAGGGCCGCGATCAGCGCGAAATATTCGGCGACGTTGTTGGTTTCGCGGCCGATCTGCTTGGCCAGCTCGATGACGATTTTTCCGCTGCCATCGCGCAGGATCACTGCGTAGGCCGCCGGTCCCGGATTCCCGCGCGAACCCCCGTCGATATGGGCCAGATGTACGCCTGCGGGCGGCGGACCCACGGTGGCGTCGTCAAAGAGCTTGGGAGCGGGAGGCAGCGGCGAGCTTCGGCGCATCATGCGGTGATCATCCTTGAATTTTCAATGCTGGAATTTTTCGTGGATCATGGGGTCTCGGCGTTCGCTGCCAGCGTGGATAAATCTCCGATGAGTGTCAGTTCGATAACTCGCGGTGCAGCCTCTAGCCTTCGCTCGATCGCGGCGCGCCGGACGCGGCTTTCGCCGCCGAAGCCTCTCCCACCGCGGGCGTTTCCATCGAAGGCGCGGGCTCCGGCTCGATATAGTAAAGAATTCGCGTGCAGGTCTCGCAATGAAAAAGTTCCCGGCTTTCGGAGCGGCGCATTTCCTGGAACACGTGCGGGCGAATGCGCACCCCGCAGGCTCCGCAGGTCTCGTTGTGCACTTCGGCCAGCGAGACGCCGTTGTGCTTCTTGGCGATGCGCTCGTAGTGATCGAGCATGTCCTCCGGAATTTCCGTCACCACGCGCGTGCGCGCGGCGGTCAGTTGGCCCAGCTCTTTTTCCACCCCGGCGCGCTCGCTTTCGATTCTGGCGCGCTCCCTGGCCACCCCGGCCTCCACTTCCTTCAAATTGATTTCCGCGGCCTTGATCTTCCGGTCGTATTCCTCGCTGGAAACCATCTGCTCGAGCAGGCGGTCTTCCGCCTTGGCGATTTCATCCTCGGCCATCTGCACTTCGTGCTGCAGAGCCTTGTAGGCTTCGTTGGTTTTCACCTGAGAAGTCTGATCGCGGTATTTCCGGACGCGCTCTTTCCAGCTGTCGACATCGAGCTCGTATTTCTTGCGGTCCTTGTGGGTTGCCAGCAGCGCCGCGCGGCTGTGATCGAGCTCGGCCTTCGCGGCAGCCAGCAGGGAATCGCCTTCGGCCAGTTTTTTGGGGAATTGCGCCAGATTGGCGCGTACGGCGTTCAACCGCGTGTCTTCGCTCTGCAGTTCGAGCAAATCTTGCAGTATTTTCAGCACTGCGACGCATTCTAGCACACTGCGGCGCGCTACTCTGAGGGCTCGCCCCCTGCGCCCAGCGCGTCGCGAAAGAAGGAAATTGTGCGTAGCCAGGCGCTGGCTTGGGCCTCGGCGTCCGCGGCGGCAGTGCCGCCGAAGGAATAGCGTGCGTTGTGGAGGTGCCGATTCCGCGAGCGGCGCGAGGTGGTGGGCAGGTATGGATAGCGCAGCATGTGCCCCGCGCGCGGAAAATGAAGATGCTCGACGTGGTCGGCAAATCGCTTGGCCTCGAGGCGCGCCACGATCGCTTCGCTCATCTTCGCCGCCGGCCATACGTGATCGTCTCCGCCGGAGACCAGCAGAATCGGACCATTGATGCGCTCGACGGCGATTTCAGCGTGCTCGATGGCCGCGCGATGGCGCAGTCCGGCGCGAAAAAGATTGCGGAACACCACGGGCCGTCGCAACGCTACTACCGGCACGGCCGACCGCAGCATGAAACCCCGCAGCGGAAGCGGCGCAAATGACACCGGCTTTTCCTGCCAGGTCCACGAGGGAATTATTTCTCCGGTTTCGCGGTCGCGCCCGCCCGCAGCCCACGCCACATGGCTGGGTGCGTATGCGGCCACCGCGCGAATTTGCGGAAACATGGACCCGAGCAACAGCGCCAGTTCGGCGCCGCGCGATACGCCGAGCACCCCGATTCGCTCCGAGGCAATTTCGGGCTGCCCCGCCAGCCAGATCAGCGCGGCGTCGAAATATTCGAGCGGAATGCGATGCAGCCACGGAGGAAGCGGTGGCGCGCCGAAATACGCGAGCGCGAGGCAGGCGAATCCGTGGCGCGAGAGGAGTGCGGCTTTATCGAGGTCGAAGCCTCCGCCCGAGCCGTTGAGCACTATCACCGCAGGCAGAGGATGCTGCGCTGTGCCCGCGGGCGGCAGAAAGAGGCGTCCCGCGCAGGTTTCGCCGGCTTCGCCAATGGTCAAATCGCGCGTTTGCGTTCCCGCTGCGACGAAATTCCTTTCCAGTGTGGCCGCCGCGGCGCGCTTTACTTCCGCTGACGCGCTGCTTACCACTTCGAATCGCACGCATTGTGGCGCCGTGTCGTTTTTGACGAAGATCGTGTCGCCGCGATCGTGTTGTGGCTCGATGCGCATGGACCAAAGTAGCCCCATCGGCGAGAGGCCGCGATAACTGCCGCCCAGCGATCTCTGCGCGGCGGTGTCCACGCAGCCTTCCGTGTCGGCGCGGAATTCCGCGCGCGAGACCCAGCGCCGGCCAGCGTCGTCTTCGGTGGATGCACGCATAATCACGCGTTCGCGCGGCGCAAAGCCACTGGCGGCCACGCGCACGGGTTCATCGGCGAATGCGGGATTCGGCGAGATTTCCATTCGAATGGAGGGCGCCGCTGACGATCCCGATGCGATAGAAGTGTCCTTCCCAACTGCCCGCAAAATGTTACAACATAACCACCTCTGGCGGCATCACGGCCCGCGCATCTCGTTATGCGTCTTTTTCGCACGCGCGCCCGTACTATGTATATGATCGGTACGATCGCGAGCGTCTGGGAGGGGCGAGTGGGGCTCGAAGCCGATGTGCTGCAGCTTCGGCGCGGCGATCTGGACGCGCTATCCGCGCTGATTGCCCGCTATCAAAACCGTCTCTACCGCTACCTGTTGCGCCTCGTGCGCCAACCCGCCGAGGCCGAGGATCTGTTCCAGCAGACTTGGCTGCGCGTGTCGGAAAAAATCCGTAGCTACGATCCCTCGCGCAATTTCGATGCCTGGCTTTTTACCCTGGCGCGCAATCTGGCGCTCGATCATCTGCGGCGCATCCGGCCCCAGAGTCTGGATGAACCGCTGGGCGGCGATGCGGGCGGCGAGACCATGGTTACGCGGCTGGTGTCGTCCGATCCCGCGCCACTCGATCGGATGCTGGCGCGCGAGCGCACCGGGCATCTGGCCGTGGCGCTGGAGGGCCTGCCGGTGATCTATCGGGAAGTTTTGTCGCTGCGATTTGAGGAAGAGATGAAGCTGGAGGAAATCGCCGTCGTTCTGGGCGCGCCGCTTTCGACCGTGAAATCGCGGCTGCGCCGCTCGCTCGAACAGCTCCGTGAAGCGCTCGAATCGCGCGGCCGTGCGGAGGTCTGGCAATGAGCCGCCAGCCGCACGAACACGCCGAAATCCGCGAGCAGCTCGCTCTGTTGGCCGTTGGAGCGCTCGATGCCGCCGACGAAGCGCGGATCGTGCGCCACACTTCATCCTGCGCGGACTGCGCCGCCGAACTGGAACGCTGGCAGCTCATTTCCAGCGGCCTCCGCCGCCTGCCCACTCCGCAACCTTCGCCCGCTCTGTTTGAAAGCACGCGATCCCTGGTGGCCGCGCACGCCGCCGCGCAGGCCGAGCGGAGCCACAATCGCAGCGTGCTGATCATGCTGGTGCTTTTTTCCTGGGCGCTGACTCTGCTGGGCTGGCCGCTCTTCCGCTTTGCCACCGGCGGCTTGCTCGCGTTGCTGGATGTGCGCTTTCACCAGATGTGGCTGCTCTTTGCGATATTTTCGGCGCTGACCTGGCTGGCTGGCGGCAGCGCCGCGATTTTGCTTTCGGTGCGGCGCCAGCGTGAACGGAGGCTTGCATGAGCGACTCACAAAACAAGACACGCGTAATTCCGATAACGGCCTGGGTGATTGCCATCGTCACGTACCTGGTGTCTGCAACGGCGATCTTTCTTTTCGCCATGCCCACCGATCCTGAAATGTCGCGCTGGCCCCTGGGGGGGAGGGTGGCCTTTGCTTACGGCGTCTTTCTGTTGCTGGCCGGCTTCATTCTGCTGATCGGCTATGTCTATGGCGACGCCAAGCGCCGTGGCATGCGCTACGTGCTATGGACGCTCCTCGCGATCTTCATTCCCAACGGCATAGGGATCATTATCTATTTTATTCTGCGCGAGCCGCTTCCCGCGCCGTGCCCCGGCTGCGCACTGATGGTCAAGGCCGGTTTCACGTTCTGCCCGCACTGCGCGGCGCCGCTGAAGCCCACTTGCCCGCAATGCGGGCGGGCCATCGAGCGCGGCTGGAGCCATTGCCCCAACTGCGGCGCCAGTGCGACTCCCGGAACCAAAATCTCCGCTCCCGGCGCGCCGCCTCCGCTGGCCTTGTAGCCCATCGGGAATTAAGTTACGGCGCCTGCTGCACGTCCATATCTTGATCCACCGACCAGTTCGTACATCCCGCCGAAGTAGTCGCCGGGCAGTGCGCGACGGCCCGAAAACCTGCGTCCGTAGTCTCCACTTCGTATGTATAGCCGTCGCGGCCCGGCTTAGTCATGGTCAGAGCGCCGCTGGAGA
Organism: Candidatus Acidiferrales bacterium; assembly: GCA_049694295.1. Taxonomy (GTDB): domain Bacteria; phylum Acidobacteriota; class Terriglobia; order Acidiferrales; family UBA7541; genus Palsa-295. The sequence goes on along the minus strand of JBAVQT010000273.1, from coordinate 12,841 downwards.
TCAATTCATCGAGCGAGATGTAGTTCCCGTGCTCGGCCTGGTAGCCGCGCTCGGCCTGCGCGATGCCCAGTAGATCGGTCTTCACACCAACAACGTCAATGGTCTGCATGGGCGTTCCCGCGCCCTCGGACTTCAACTGCGAAAACCATACTTTGTAAGCCACGCCCACAATCAGTGCCACCACCAGCAATCCGATTATGCTTTTCATTTTCGCCTCACTGCGACTCGCTTCATCTGCTCGTGGTCCGCGGCGCTCACTCCGCCGGGACTGTCCCCACTCCTATTTCCCCCGGCAATTCGCTCACTGCGATTCATCTGGCTACGATTTCGGCGGCCACAGCCCCTGTTTGCAGAGTAGTCTTGCCGCCGCCCCGGCGCAATCGGCCCGCACACGGGATTGTCGTGCCTCTTACCCCAGGTAGTCTTTTCGCCGCTCGGCGCGTCTAAGTATCCTGGCGAAAGAGAGTCCATAGCTCTTGCGGTCGTTTCTGGTTCGGATTGTGGGCCGTCGCGTCTGTCCGCGGGTTTGACACTCGCGCCGAGCGTCGGCAATACTGGTCGATTGAAACTTCGCTTCCGCAGGTGCTGGCGCTGAATTCCCTTCGACGGGAGATATCGGGAATGAACAAGTTTGTCCGGCTTGGTTTTGTCTCCATCCTCGTATGGGCGTTGGTCTCGCTGGTGGCTGGCCCGCTCGCGGCTCAGGACCCGTCCGATGCCGGCGCGTCCGCCGATTCCGCTGTCATCCGACCGCCCAAGCTCGATTTCACCACGCACACGCTTCCCAATGGCCTGCAAGTGATTCTCTTGGAGGATCACACCGTCCCGGTAATCAATCTTCAGGTCTGGTATCACGTCGGCGCGAAAGACGAGCGCCCCGGCCGCACCGGATTCGCGCACCTCTTCGAGCACCTGATGTTCAAAGGCTCCGCGCACGTCGGCCCCGATGAACATTCCCGGATCGTCGAAGCCATGGGCGGATTTGACAACGCCAGCACCTACGATGACTTCACGAATTTCTACGAGACGTTTCCCAGCAACGCTCTCGAGCGCGTGCTGTGGCTCGAAGCCGACCGCATGGGCAGCCTCAATGTGGATCAGGCCAATTTCACGTCCGAGCGCGAGGTGGTCAAGGAAGAACGCCGGGTGCGCATCGAGAATGAGCCATACGGTTATCTCGAGGAAGATTTGCGCGCCGCCGCTTTCACCGTCCACGCCTATCATCACACCGCCATCGGCAGCATGGCCGACCTCGACAAGGCCACTCTGGCCGACGTCCGGGATTTTTTCAGCACGTTCTATAAGCCGAACAACGCCACGCTCGTGATCGTCGGCGATTTCAATTCCGATCGGGCGCTGGCCTGGACTACGAAATATTTTGGAGGTATTCCCGCCTCAGCCAAGCCCATCCCGCGCCTTGACGATCCCGAGCCGCTGCAGACCGCCCAGCGCGTGGTGAACAAATCGTATTCGAATACGCCCCTGCCCGCCGTGGTGATCGGCTACAAAATTCCCGCGATCTTCACGCCCGATTCCTATCCGCTCAGTCTCACCGCCAATATTCTGGCTGGCGGCGAAAGCAGCCGGCTCTACCAGGTGCTGGTCTACAAAGATCGGATCGCCGTGCAGGCCGCGGGATTTGGCAATTTTACGGAAGACCCGAATCTTTTCTGGACCTACGCGATTTTGAACGCGGGGCAGACGCCGGCGGCCGGAGAAAAAGCGCTGGTTGACGTTCTCGACTCGCTGAAATCGGAGCCCATCGGCGCGCACGAACTGGAAAAAGCCAAGAACCAACAAATCTCCGCGGACATCCTGGGCCGCGATACCGACGAAGATAAAGCCGTCGCGCTGGCCAACGCCGCCGTGCTCGGCAAGGATCCCAATCTGGTCAACACGGATCTCGATCGCTACCTCCGGGTAACCTCGGCCGATATCCAGCGCGTTGCGGCGCAGTATTTTGTGCCCGAGCATTCCACCGTTCTAATCGTCACCACCAAGCCATCCGCTCGATAGGAGCCATCAGCAACCATGACCAAACGCTTTTTGCGGAAACTGATTTTTCTTCTCGCGGCGCTGCCGCTGGCCGCGCCGTTTGCGCCCGCACAACAAAATTCATCCGCTGCCATTGGCAGCTCCAGTGCTCCCACCACGGCCGGCCAGCAGGGTACGGGAGTGGTTCCTCCCGGAGTCACTCTCGATCCGCGGATGCCGCCGGTGGGCGCGCCGGGTCATTTCGAATTCCCGAAAGCCACGGTGGCCACTCTGCCGAATGGACTGCGCATTTTTGTGGTCACCGATCATCGCGAGCCGGCTGTGGCCGCTCGCCTGGTGATTCTCTCCGCTGGCGCCATCAAGGATCCGCGCAAAATGCCGGGCGTCGCCACCATGACGGCCAATCTGCTGACGCAGGGTACCGAAAAACGCTCGGCGCGCGATATCGCCGAGAGCATTGATTTCATCGGCGGTTCGCTCTCCGCCGCTGCCGGCAAGGATTTCACCGACGTCACGCTCGACGTCGTTAAGAAGGACCTCGGCACCGGGCTCGACCTGATGTCCGACGTCGTGCTGCATCCCGCCTTCAAATCCGACGAACTCGATCGCCAGCGCCAGCAGCTGCTTTCCGGCCTCGAAGTGCAATATGCCGACCCGGATTATCTTGCCTCGCTCGTCTTTGACCGCACCGTCTATGGCGCTTCGCCGTATGGCTGGCCCTCGGAAGGCACGCCCGACTCCGTGCGCAAATTTCAGCGCGAGGATTTCGTAAAATTTCACAATGCCAATTACGCTCCCAATCGTTCGCTGCTGGCCTTCGCGGGCGATATCACTCCCGAGGAAGCCACGGCCGCGGCGCAAAAATATTTTGGCTCGTGGGCCGTCGTGCCCATCTCCGGCGCGGAGCCTGCCGCTCCGGCTCCCGTTTCCGGCATGCGCATCTGGTTGGTGGATAAGCCGGACGCGGTGCAGACCCAGATTCGCGTCGGCCGGCTGGGCATCGCCCGCGCCGACCATGATTTCATTCCCGTGGCCGTGATGAACCGCATCTTCGGCGGCGGATACAACAGCCGGCTCAATACGGAAGTGCGCGTCAAAAAGGGCCTCACCTACGGCGCCAATTCCGCTTTCAATCCACACCAGTTCGCCGGCGATTTCGTGGCTTCCACTTTCACGCGCACGCAGGCTACCGTCGAGGCCACCAAGCTGGTCGTGGACCTCATCGCCCAGATGTCTTCCGGCAGCGTCACGCCCGCCGAGATGGATTTTGCGCGCGACTATCTTGCAGGCGTCTATCCCATTCAGTCGGAGACAGCCGAACAGGTGGCCGATCGGGTTCTCACCGTGGCCGCTTACGGTCTTCCCGACGATTACAACACTGTCTACCCGGAAGAAATCCGCGCCGTCACGGCGTCCCAGGTCCAGGCCATGGCCCAGCGGTATCTTTCGAAAGACAGCCTCGATATCGTGCTGGCCGGCAATGTCTCCGCTTTCCGCGATGCCCTGAAAAAAGAATTTCCCACGGCGCAATATCACGAACTGCCCTTCGATCGGATTGATGTGCTCGCCCCGGACCTTCGCAAGCCCAAGGAAGATGCCGTCACTCCGCAGACCATCGCGCAGGGCCAGCAAATTCTGTTGGCTGCCGCCGGTGCCGCCGGAGGGCAGTCGCTGCTTTCCGTTTCCACCCTGGCGATGACCGAAGACGGCAAGCTCACCAATGCGCACGGAGAATCGCCGGTGCACGTCGAGTGGATCGTTTCCTATCCCGCTCGCTCGCACGGCAATGTCACCTTCGGAGGCCAAAAAATCGCGCAGGTCTGCGACGGCAAATCCGCCTGGCTGCAATTTCCCCAGCAGACTGTGGACGTCACCAGCAACATCGGCGAATTCGAGCGCGGCATCGCGCTCTTTGGCGGTGGCTGGGGACTTTACCAGCAGGTGCTCGCCGGAAAAATCACCGGGCATTTCATCGGCGAGGAAGAAATCGCCGGCAAAAACACCGAGGGCGTCGCGGTCGAGGCGTCTTTCGGAGCGGCGAAACTTTACTTCGATAAGGACACCCACCTGCTCGCCGCGGCGCGCTACCAGTCCTCCAGCCCGGAGGGCGCTTCGGATAACGAACAGCGCTGGGGCGATTATCGCGCTGTGGACGGCCGCCAATTCGCCTACTGGACGTCCATCTATCGCGATGGCGCGAAATTTACCGAAACTTCGCTGCAGGATGTCCGTCTCGACGTGCCGGCGGATGCTTCGCTCTTTGTCAAACCCGGGGAGCCGGCCAGGTAGTCCGGCAATTACTTGACGCTGAGGATCACTTTTCCGATGTTTTTCCGATCATGGATATATTGATGCGCCGCGGCCGCTTCCGTCAGCGGAAAAGTCTTGCCGATCACCGGCTTCACTTTGCCGGCCGCGTACATCTGGAAAATATCTGCCAGTTCGGTCCGCAGCATTCCGCCGCGTGCTCCCAGACGTCCCAGGTTGACGCCAATCACCGACATGTTTTTCGCCATCAATTGCATCGGATGGAATCGCGGCGTCTGGAGCATGGCTTTCAATCCGCGCGCCACGCTTCGCTTGCCATCCGGTCCGGCGACCGCCGAAAGGCCGAAGACCACCAGCCTTCCCGTGGGGCCCAGGCATTTCGCGCTGTTCGCAAAAGATTTTCCTCCGATCGCGTCCATCACCATCTCGATGCCGTCCGGCGCGTATTTCTGCACCACTTTCACAAAATCGTTGTTTTCATGGTTGATCGCGTGATCCACGCCCATTTTCCGCAGCGTTTCCTGTTTCGCCGGGCCGGCCGTGCCAAACGTGACCAGTCCGCGAGCGCGCGCCAGTTGCACCGCTGCGATTCCCACTCCGCCCGCCGCCCCGTGAATCAGGATGCGGTCGCCCGCCTGCAGATTTCCCATGGCGAACATCGAGTGGTAAGCCGTCAGGTAATTGATCGGGATCGCCGCGGCATCTTCAAACGGCATTCCCGCCGGCAGGCGGTACACATCTTGCGCCGGGACGGAAACCCACTGCGCGTACGCTTGGAATCGCGTGAATGCAGCCACCGCATCGCCCACTCGCACCGGGCCGCCTTCGGCCGGTTTACCGCCCTCGACAACTTTTTCCACCACGCCCGAGACTTCCAGTCCGGGTATGAAGGGCGGCTTCGGAGTGCCGGGGTAGAGTCCCATCCTTTGCAGCAGGTCGGCGAAGTTCACACCCACACATTTCACGCGAATCACCACCTCGCCCGGTTTGGGCTGGGGGTCGGGCACTTCCTTGGCCTCAAATACTTTTGGCGGCCCATACTTCCTGACGACCATTGCCCGCATCTAACTCTCCTTCAGCCGCATGCAGTGGCAAACTTCAAATTCGCAGTGCCCGGAAACACAACACGATCGGGCTTTTCCCTTGGGGTTCCCGGGCATCCTATCCTAAACTGGTTAACCTTACCTCACACATGAGACACAATATACCTCGCACTCGATTCCTGGCCGCCTTCGGTGGCATTTTGATACTGGCTTGTGGCGCATTGGCGGCCAATCGCGCCGCTTCTTCGTCGTCTTCTTCATCCGCTGCCGCGCCCGCTACCGTATCCGCTTCGGCGCCTGCAGCCACGCTTGCCGCGCCGCCTGTGCTCACCGCCATGCAGGACGAACTCGACCGTTCCTTCGCCGCTCTCTCGCAGGCCGATCCGGCTTCTTACTTCATCAGCTACACGGTAGCCGACCGCCAGTACGCTGAAGTTTCCGGCTCCAACGGCGCCTTGCTTTCCAGTTCGGAGACGCGTGCGCGGTGGCTGGAGGTGCAGACCCGCACCGGTGATTTCAATCTCGACGACACACACAAAGTCGGCGATCGCCCGCCGAGCTGGTCCAGCCCGGGCACCACCGTGACAGTGGACGACGACATTCCCGTGCTCCGCCACGAAATCTGGCGCGAGACCGACCGCCAATACCGCGCCGCCGCCGAAGCGCTCATCAAGGTCAAGACCAGCCAGCAAGTGCAGGTGCAGACCGCCGAAGGCAGCGCCCCCGATTTCTCGCACGAACAGCCGCACACCTCCATCGGTCCGCGCGTCACCATCCACGTGGACCGCAAGCCCTGGGAAGAGCGCGTCCGCAAATACACCGCTGAGTTCAGCAAGTCGCCCGCGGTCCTGAATTCCATTGTCACCTTCACCGCTCTCGCCGCCAATCAATATCAGGTCAATTCCGAGGGCACCAAGCTGGCCTTCGGCCAGATTCATTACCGCCTCGAACTCTATGTCCAGAGCAAGGCGCCCGACGGCATGGACATCAATCGTTACGCGAATTTCGACTGGCTCGACCCCAAGGACGCACCCGGCGATAAACTCGTCTCCGAAACTATCCAGCGCCTGATCTCGGAAACTGTGGCGCTCGATCAGGCTCCACTCGTGGATCCCTACGCCGGCCCCGCGCTGCTCACCGGACGCGCCGCTGCCGTTTTCTTCCACGAAGTTTTCGGCCACCGCGCCGAAGGCTTCCGCCAGAAAGACATTTCCGAAGGCCAGACTTTCACCAGCAAAATCGGCACCCAGATTCTGCCCGATTTCATTTCCATCAAGGATGATCCTACCGAAGCTTCGCTCCACGGCGAGATGCTGCTCGGCAACTACGCCTTCGACGATGAAGGCGTTCCCGCCGAGGATGTTCACCTGGTCGACAATGGCGTGCTGAAGACGTTTCTGATGTCGCGCTCGCCGCTCGTCAATATTCCCCATTCCAACGGCCACGGTCGCCGCCAGTTGGGTTACGTCCCCGTCGCGCGCCAGGGAAATTTGATCGTCACTTCTACGCACTCGTTCACTGATGCGCAGCTCCGCGCCAAACTCATCGATCTGGCCAAGCAGCAGGGCAAGCCTTTCGGCCTGCTGATTGACGACATCGCCGGCGGTTTCACCTTCACCGGCCGCGGACAGCCCCAGGCTTTTCAAGTCACTCCCCTCGTAGTCTACAAAGTGTTTGCCGATGGGCGCCCGGATCAATTAGTTCGCGGCGTCGACATCGTGGGCACGCCGCTGGTCTCTCTAACTAAGATCGTCGCCACCGGAGACAAGCAGGAAATCTTCAATGGCTACTGCGGCGCTGAATCCGGTTCCGTTCCGGTGGCCGCCGCTTCGCCCGCCATCCTCATTTCCGAGATGGAGTTCACCAAGAAGGAAACCTCCACCGACAAGCCGCCGATTCTCCCGCCGCCGGCTCACGATCCCGATGCAAAGGGGCCAAAGCCTTGAAGAAATTCGCCAGCATTGCCGCCCCGGCTTTTCTTGCGCTCGCTCTTTTTAGCGCCGCGCCCGCTTCCGCCGCGCCCGCTCGTTCTCCCAATCGCGCCTCGAACCCTCTCCCTAACGGTCCTGCGCACGCCTCGCCGCCGGTCTCCCAGGCGCCCGTTCCGGCAGGAGACACCGATCAGACGCTGCGCGCCATGCACGATGAACTCGAGCGCTCGCGCACCCGGCTTCAGCTTCCCGGCGTGGACAAGCCTTTTTTCATCGAATACCGCCTGCTCGATCTCGACATCCGCGAAATCAGCGCGACCTTTGGCGGTCTGGTTTCTTCCACCACCACGCGCTCGCGCTATATGAGCGTTGGCGCGCGCGTCGGCGATTATCATTTGGATAGCTCGAATTTCATCAGCGAAGACGGCTTCCAGGGATTTCTCGGTTCCACGGGACAGGTCGGCATCGATCGCGATTACAATTCCCTGCGCCAGGATCTCTGGCTGGCCACCGACCAGGCTTACAAATCCGCAGCCACGCAAATGTCGCTCAAGCAGGCCTTTCTTCGCAGCTTGACCAAGCCGCCCGAAATCGATGACTTTTCCCGCGCCACCCCGCAGATTAAAATCGACCCGCGCATCGATCCCGATTGGACCTCGCGCAATTGGGAAGATGAAATTCGTTCCGCGTCCTCCGTCCTCAAAAACTATCCCCAGCTTTACGGCACGCGCGTCAACTACTACCTGGTCTACGCCACCTATTATCTGATGAACACCGAAGGCACCACCATCCGCACCTCGCGTTCCCTCGCCGCCGTGGAAGCCGCCATGGATACGCAGGCCGACGATGGCATGCCGCTCCACAATTCTTACGTGGTTTACGTGCCGAGTCCCGCCGATCTGCCGGATGTCGCCACCGTCTCGCACGGTCTCGACGTGGCCGCTGCCGAATTGACGGCGCTGCGCGCCAGTCCGATCGTCGCGGATTACACCGGCCCCGTCCTTTTCGATCCTACCGCAGCGGGTTCGCTCATCGCCCAGGTGGTCGAGCCTTCGCTCAATGGCGCTCGTCCCGAGCTTTCCATGGTTACGCGCTACGATGAAATGCTCGCAAATATTGGAGGCCGCAGCGATTGGGCCGGGCGCATCGGCGGCCGCGTGCTTCCCTCCACCGTCTCGCTGGTGGACGATCCCACGCTCAAGGATTTTCACGGCCAGCCTTTATTGGGCGGCTACGAAGTCGATGATGAAGGCGTCACCGGACAGCGCGTTTCCCTGGTGGAAAATGGAACGCTGAAGAATTTCTTGATGACTCGCCGTCCCGGCCCCGATTCCGAGGCGTCCAACGGCCACGCTCGCTCGGCCTTGCTCAGCGATCCCAAGGCGCTCAGCAGCAATCTGGAGTTGCAAGCCAGCGACGGTCTGGACGCCACTGCGTTGCGCAAGAAATTTCTCGATGCCTGCAAGGAAGACGGCCAGCAATGGTGCCTCGAAGTGAAGCAGATGGATAATCCCGCTCTCACCTCCGTCAGCCAGCAGGACTATTCGGATTTTCTCGGCGGCCTTTCCGGCGGTCTCTCCAGCGGCACGCGCATGCCCTTGATGGTCTATCGCGTTTACGTCGCCGACGGCCACGAAGAGCTGGTACGCGGCGCGCGTATTGACGGCATCACGGTCCGTTCGCTCCGCAATCTCGTCGCGGTCGGCAGCGACCAGTCGGTCTACACGTTCATGCAGACCGCCGCCGACGGCTTTGCCGGTACCGCTCTGGGTGCCTTCGGTTCGGCCCAAGCCGGCATTCCCAGCACGGTGATCGCCCCATCGCTGATTCTTGACGAAGTCGAAGTGCGCGGTTTCCATGGCGAACCGCGGCGATTGCCCATCGTCGCCCCTCCGGCGCTCAAGTAGCCTCCGGCAGGCGCGCCCTTGCGTCTGCCATCTCGGTGGCGCCAGATTATTTTCCCGATTGCTCCGGCTGAATCGTGAGGAATGTAATTTCCGGCCGGCACAGAAATCGAATCGGAACGATCGAAGTTCCCAACCCCCGGCTGACATACATTTTTGTTCCGCGCTCCTCGTACCAGCCCGCCAGAAATCGTCCGCAACCCTTGGGCAGCCAGAATGGCTTGACGAACGGAATTCGCACCTGCCCTCCGTGCGTGTGGCCCGTCAGACACAGATTCACGCGCCCCGCCAGATGGTCGAAGTACGCCGGTGAATGAAACAACGCGATCGAGTAAACTCCCGCCGGAATTCCCGCCAGCGCCGCCTCGAGCCGCGGCGTCCCCGTGTAGGGATCGTCCAGTCCGGCGATCCACACGTCGGGCCGCGCCGGCGCATTCGAGTTCAGCAAAAAATGCACACCGGCGTCGCGATAGAATGCGCGCTCCTGGTGGAACGGCTTGATGTTCTCCCAGTTTCCCCGCACAAACCAGACTCCCAGCGGCGCGCGCAGCCGGTCGTAAACTTCCTCGGCGTGCGAATAGTCTCCCCGGCGGTTTCCCACCGTATCGCCGGAGATCAGAATAATGTCGGGCCGCTCGCGATCCACTGCGGCAAACATCTTCCGTTCGCGCCGGCCAATTCCGTGCGAGTGCAGGTCGCTCAAAAACGCTATCTTCAGCGGCCTGGCCACCCCGCCCTGAATCTCCAGATGAGTCACCTCCACCCGGTATGGCTCGATGAAAAATCCGTCCACCAGCACGCCCGCAATCGCCAGCGCGAGCAGGATCAGAATCGTGCGCTTCCAGGAGCGCGGGCGCTTTCCGGCAAACTCCTGGCGCACGGCCGTGCCTTTGGGAGTTTCGGAGAGGGAGCTCATATCTGCGGGAATTTCATCTCGAGTGGCGTATCGATTCCACTATACAGCCTGGCGCTGCTCCCGCAAAAACCGATTCCGCGGCTTCATCTGCCTCGCACACCATGCCCGATTCCTTGGCCGCGGCGTATAATCTCCCCCCGTGCTTGCCACCCTCGAGACCGCCTCCCGCGAAAAGCGCGTTGCCGCGCTGGCTTCGGTGGGCTCCGCCATCCTGCTGGTCTCGCTCAAGGCCTTTCTGGCCTATCGCACCGGCAGCTTGGGCATTCTGTCTGAAACGCTGCATTCGATTCTTGATCTGGCTGCCGCCGTGATCACGTATCTATCGGTCCGCGTGGCTGACAAGCCGGCCGACGCGCAGCATCTCTACGGCCACGGCAAAATTGAAAGTTTTTCCGCATTCGTCGAGACCGCCCTGCTGCTGCTCACCGCCGTTTACATTATTTGGGAAGCCTTCGAGCGCCTCTTCCTTCATTCCGGGCGCGCGCTCCGTCCCAGCGTCGAAGCCATCCTGATTCTCGGCCTGGCCATGGGCATTGATGCCGTCCGCTCCCGCTCCCTCAGCCGCGTCGCCAAAAAATATCCCAGCGAAGCCCTCGAAGCCGACGCGCTCCATTTCTCCACCGATGTCTGGAGCACCTTCGTCGTCATCCTGGGCATCACCGGCGCGTGGCTGGGCGTCCGCTTAGGCATTCCGTGGCTCGGCAAGCTTGACGCCGTCGCCGCTCTGGTTGTCGCCGGCGTGATCATCTGGATCGGCGTGCGCCTGGGCAAGCGCACCGCGGACGCGCTGCTGGACGTCGCTCCGCAGGGCCTGCGCGAGCGGATTATCGGCGCCGTCGATGCCACCCAGGGCGTGCTGGAAACGCAGCGCGTTCGCGTTCGTCGCGCCGGGCAGCGCTATTTCGTGGATGTCACCATCAGCGTGCCCCGCAGCTCGAGCCTCGAGGAAGCCCACGCCGCCAGCGACGAAGTCGAGCGCCGCATCGAGCAGATCGTCCCGGCCGATGTCGTCGTGCACGTCGAGCCGCGCGCTCCCTCCGGCGAGCATATTTTTGAGACCATTCGCGCCATTGCCCAGCGCCGCGGCCTGGTCGTCCATTCGCTTTCCGCCGACCAGTTCGATGGCCGCCTGTTCATCGAGTTGCATCTCGAGGTGGACGAGAACTCCACTCTCCGCGAAGCTCACCGCCGCGCCACCCAGCTCGAGGACGATGTCGCCGCGGTCACTCCGCCCGGTACCCGCGTCAATATTCATATCGAGCCGCGCGGCATCCGCATCGGCGGCGGCGAAGAAATGAAGGAGCTTTCACGCGCGGTGCAGGATTTCGTCAATTCCCTGATCACGGAGTTTCACGAGCTCCTGAATTGCCACGAGGTCCACGTTCGCAGCGTGGATCACAAAATTCTGGTCTCCTGCCACTGCGCCATGGAGGGCAGCCTGCTCGTCACCGAAGTTCACGATGTCACCGCCGCGCTGCAGGACCGCGTCAAGGAACGCTTCCCTCAGATTTATCGCGTCACCATTCATCCCGAGCCTGTCGAAGAGAGCTGAGCATCGGCGGTCGCGCTCTCGCGCCGGGCGAACGCCTGCGCGCCCAGCGCGATCACCGCAGGAAAACATTCCAGCACGTAGCGCGGCTCGATTGTTTCGATATGCGTGAAAAACGCCGTTCGCACCACGATGTAAATCACCAGCAATGCCCAGCCCGGCCGCCTCCGCGCAATCCAGATGCCCCATAGCGCCATCCCCACGTAAAAAGCGTTGGCGGCGATCAGCCCAATCGTAGTGAGGAAGTCCGGCCGGTCGTCGCTCCACTCCGTGGCCATCGGCACCAGCTTCCCCGAATACGGCAGCAGCTCCAGACGCGGCGTAAACCACAGCGTTAGCGATCGCAGCAGCGGAATCTTCACGTAAGTCCGCAGCGGGTCCCGCCGCGTCCTCTCCTTCGCGATTTCCCGGAAACCGTCATCCAGCGGCGGGTCCATGGTCAGCGAATCGTTGTAGGCGTCCAGCAGTTGCGCCACTCGCGCGCGCTCCTGCGGCGAATCGAACGCATAGCTCGGCAGCGAGTCGATCTCGATCTGCGTGTCATTGACGTTCCACTGCGTCAGGTAGACATCGCGGAATCGCCACAGCCAGGTATTCGTCCACGCGTTGAATCCCAGCGGCGTGTACTCGCCGGGCAACTCGCTGTAGCGCGGCGCCAGAAACTGCACGTCATGCAGCGTCGTCCAGTTTCGCGCCGCCCACGGCAGCAGCGGCAGTAGCAGACCCGCGCCCATTAGCAAGCCGGCGCGCGCCAGTTTCTTCCAATCGCGCGGACGCCACCATCGCCCCAGCAGCACCAGCCCAGCGGCGAATAGCAGCAGCGGCGTCTCCGGCCTCACCAGCGTCCCGAATCCCACCACGATTCCCGCCACGAACCAGGCGTTCAGCCGCCCGCCCGCCCGCTGCCACGCCGAATCGCCTGCCGCCACGCCCGCACCCAGATCCGTTTCCAGCAACACCAGCGTTGCCAGCGCGGTCAGAAAAATCACCAGCACTTCGGTGAGCACCACCGCCGAGTAGTTCGCCGTCAGCGGACACAGCGCCGCCATCCACAGCCCCGCGAGAGCCACGCGCCGCCGCGCGTTTGAGGGCGCCAGCCGCGCCGCGATCAGTGCGATCACGAAGCAGGTCGCCACATCCACTGCCGCCTGCGCGATCATTGCGGCCCGCGGCGATTGCCCCGCAAACGCGAACACCCCTGCCAGGAACGCCGGATACCCCGGCACCCGCATGTC
>JBAVQT010000272.1:0-3411 GCA_049694295.1 Candidatus Acidiferrales bacterium | reverse complement strand
GGTAAGTGGTTTTAGGGGGTCACAGCTTCAACTCCCACATAAACGACCAGAAAAATGGGGCTTCAGCCCTTGAGGAATGTCGGGTTCGCTGCTTCCGGCATTTTTGCGAGAGGATTTAGTAACTGCTGGCGAGCGATGACTCATCGGCACACCGCTCGCCGAAGGTTTTACGGCGCGGGACGCAGATCGGGCCGGTATCCCGCGCAGGCCAAAACCGGCAGCTGGGGATATTTCGCGAAGCGCGGATCGGTGGTGGCGAGCTGGCACAAATAGAAATTCGAGCCGCGGTCAGACTCAATGCGCCGCGCGTTTGCGCAATCGGCGCAAAGCCCGGCGCGAAAGCGCTCGGAATCTGTTGGCGTTGGTTCGCCCGGCATTTCACCAGCATAACGCCGAGACGGCGGATCCGAGAAATCAGCTGGCCGCCACCGGGCCTGGACGTGCCGCAGCCGGCGCCAACTCCTCGATCGGCGGGTAAGGCGTCGGTACGGTGAACGAGATTTCGGGTGCCGGTTTGCCGCCTTGCATCGCAGTGACCAGCGTTTCCAGCGCGAACATCGTGCACGCTGGGATGGCCACCGTGGCGGCCATCAGCCCCCGGCGCACCGAAAGCTGGCCCGTCTTTGGCAGGCCGTCGCAGCCCGTGAAAGGCAGACGCAGGAATTTCTCGCGGACCGCCTCATCACGCAACTCCTGAAACGCCCGGCGCGCCCCCAGTGCCATGTCGTCATTTTGTGCCGCGACTATATCAATCGCGGCCTTCTGCGAAGTGGTTAGCTGCATCCATGCAGTCACGGCGCGAAAGCCGCTCTCCTCGGTCCATTTGGCTTTCAGCATATTGAGCTTGATGTTCGCCGGTTTGGTCTCCTGCACCCCAATGACGCGGTGGCGCGCGGCCGTATATTCGGTGGGCCCCTGAATGTACAGCACCGTGCCGCCGCCGGGCAGCAGGGCGGCAAACTGGCGCCCTTGAATTCTCCCGACCTCCAGATGATCGGTGCTCACGCAGAAAACTGGCACCGATGCCGAGCGCCGGAGCTCGCTCAGGTAATCAACTTCGCGATTCAGCACCACCCATCCGATTCCCGCAGCAGTCGCCGCCCGCGCCACATGCGGCAGCCCCGTGCCGCCCACAGGCTCGAGGATGATGGCATCGGGCTTCGGACTGGAACTACTTTGGATAATCTCCAGCAGTTGCTGGCTCTGAGTGATGGCGTCGCCATCCGCGCAGATCACCCGCAGATCGACGCCCAGCCGCTGCGCGGTGCGCAGGCCAGCAGCAGCCTGCTCCTGCTGGTAATCGTTTTCTTTTGTAATCGTGGAGAGGACGAAGCTGAGTTTGTGCATGGCCCGCCTTGTCTGAGTGAGGTCCCGTGGCTGCCCTGACTTACTCAAGATACAAGGGAGGCCCACAAATCTTCATTAAACAATTTAAGGGTAGTTCCATTTTGGAAATAGCTAGCCATGCACTCGCCTTGCTCGCAATCGCAAGCAGCGTGCCACTTTCGCGCCAAAACGACCTCTTTCAACGCGTTTTGAAGCTCAAACCACCGGCTTTTCACGAAAATTAGCATGTACCAGTTGAGCAAATATCGCCTAAGCGTGCTGGACGCCACACCGGGTACTGGTACGATCAAGTCTGCCCTCGGCCACCGGCTCGAATCGATATTGCAGGAGGTTGCTATGAATCGTAACTGGCTCGGTCCCGTGATGAAGGTCAACAAAGAACTATTGTTGATCCTCTCCATCCTGATTTTCGCCGCCATCATCAATTTCTTCGTAGCCGGCCAAAAACTCGTCCTCTCGTTCTACGATCTCCCCACTCTTTTCGCCGCGTATTATTTCGGTCGCGCGCGCGCCGTGCAGACCGCGGTCGCTTCGATCCTGATCGTCTGCTGGCTCAATCTGATGAACCCCGTGGCGCTCGCCAGCGGCATGCAGGAAACGGCCAGGCAATTGATGGCCTGGTCGGACATTGCCATCTGGGGCGGATTCCTGATCGTCACCGCATACGCCATGGGCACGATGTACGAACGCAAGGAAGCCAGCATGGCCGAGCTGCGCGAGACCTACTACGGCGTCCTCCAGATTCTCTGCGGGGTGGTCTCCAATGACAAATACACGCAAAATCATTCCTACCGCACCTCCATCTACGCGGCGCGCCTGGCCGAAGAGCTGCGCCTCCCCGAAGAGCGCGTCGAAGACGTGCGCGCCGCTGCCCTGCTGCACGATATCGGCAAGCTCGACGTCAGCCGCGGCATTCTCTACAAGGCCGCCAAGCTGACCGATGAAGAAATCGTCGAAATGCAGTCGCATCTCAATAAAGGCATGGAAGCGCTGAAGCCGGTGGGCGGGTCGCTACGAAGGATCCTGCCGATCGTGTTGAGTCACCACGATAAATTTGACGGCACGGGCTACCATCCCACCAAAGGCCAGGAAATTCCGCTCGAAGCGCGCATCATCAGCGTCGCCGACGCTTTCGATTCGCTGGTCAGCGACCGCCCCTACCGCAAGGCCATGTCGCCCTTTGAAGCGCGCGACGTGATCGTACGCGGATCGGGTTCCGATTTCGATCCCAAGGTGGTTACGGCATTTCAGAACGCGTTTCGCGGCGGTCGTATGGAAGTTCCCGAAGTTTTGGTCTAGCCCGCGCTCGAAGAATCCCGCTATTGCCGCGCCAGCGCCTTGGCAATCGCCGCTTCCGCGAGTGGCTCCATGATCGCGAAACCCGCCTGGTTGGGATGCACGCCGTCGAGACTCAGAGCGGCCGGCAAGCCCTGTCTTTCGTCGGCCATCGCCGAAAAATAATCCAGATAGACGCACCTGGCTTTTCCACAGTAGTCCTTGATCCATGAATTCAGAGCCGCGATTTTCGGCGCGGGCTGCAAGCCCCGTCGCCACGGATAATCGAAGACCGGCAGCACGGACGATAGCACCACGCGTATCCCGCTCGCTCGCGCCAGTTCGGCCATCGACTCCAAATTCCCCTCGATCGCCTCAATCGACGTGGGCCCGGTGTTGCCGGCGATGTCGTTGGTGCCCGCCAAAATCACCACCACGGCGGGCCGCA
Source organism: Candidatus Acidiferrales bacterium (assembly GCA_049694295.1). Classification (GTDB taxonomy): domain Bacteria; phylum Acidobacteriota; class Terriglobia; order Acidiferrales; family UBA7541; genus Palsa-295. Next base: position 341 of record JBAVQT010000272.1, on the reverse strand, counting down.
GCGCGATCACATCCTGCCGGAAACGGACCAGCATCTGCGGCGTGGTCTGCCCCGAAATGCCGCGGTCAATATACGCATGCGCCGCGAAAAACTGCGGGTCCGCACTGCCCCAGCTTTCCGTGATCGAATCCCCCATGAAAACCACCCGCTTTTCGGACCCAGACAGAGCCGCCAGCGCGGCATTGGCGTCCCGATACTTCGCTAAATCGGGCCAGTCAGCCAGGGTGTGCTCCATTTGCGCCACCCGCTCCGATGCGTCCGCCAGCTCGGCCGACGTCGAAAGTGGAGCCGGGGGCGGCGCAGCCGATAGAGAGGACGAGGTTTGCCGGGCCGCTGCCGCG
>JBAVQT010000271.1:0-4136 GCA_049694295.1 Candidatus Acidiferrales bacterium | reverse complement strand
CATCCGAACTGCGCGAACCGGAGCCAACGATGCCCTGCCTGCGAAACCGTTGCCGATCTCGCCGCATGTCTACACGCCGCAGCAATGGGTGGTCGCGCACGTAGCCGAAGCGGAACAACTTCTGTGGGGCGAGACCTGCAAGCAGTGTCATACACTCGGCGCGCAGCCCGCCGCGGCGCTTCCCGCGATCGCGAAATCAAACGTTACGGTGCGGTGCTTTCGACACGCAAATTTCGATCACGATCAGCATCGGCTGGTGAACTGCGACAATTGCCACACACGCGCGCGGACCGGCCAGGAAAGCGCCGACGTACTGCTGCCGGGAATTGCAACTTGCGGGGAGTGCCACCATTCGGGGCCCGGGGGCGCGGAGGATCGCTGCTTCGAGTGCCACACGTATCACGACTGGCACAAAGAAAAAAGTGGGCGGGCGAAACTGGCTCTGTTCTGATTTCGCGTCAGTACTCGCAACAAGCCTCACGGCCGCGAAACCCACACGAATTGCCGCGCCGCCTCGTACGTTGAGAATAGTCTGCCGCCAAGTAAATAGACTCTTGACTCCGGATTCCCTTTTGCTATTCTTGCCTTGCTGCCTTACCAGCAGCGCTTATCCAGAGTGGTCGAGGGGACAGGCCCTAAGACGCCACAGCAACCTGGTGCCAACGCCAAGGTGCTAATTCCTGCCTCAGTAGGGGAGAGATAAGATCCTCGACCGACCGGGTTCCCGGTCAATCGAAGATTCAACTCCCAAACTGTTTTTGCGGCGGGCGAGAGGCATTCGCATTTTGCGAATTGCTCTTTCGTTCCGGGCAGCGCTCCACGCGCTCGTCGGCGTATTGCCCTATTCCGGGGCTGCCGATGAGATCGGGGCGTACAGGCGGAAGCGCACTTGTTGCGCTGGCTGGCGGAGTGTTTTTTCGAGGTCGAGGAGATCGGAATGTCGCAGCAAGCAACGGCGGGACGACCAGTGGCAGTAATCAAGATAGGCGGTTCCATCCTGACGAACGCGTCAGCCTATCGCAGAGCCGCGAGATTCGTCCGCAACCGGCATCGCGCCGCGCCCGATGAACGGCTGGTGGTCGTGGTATCCGCGCAAGAGGGTTCCACCGACGCGCTGGAGCGCGCCGCGCGAAAAATTTCTTCCGAGCCGAATCTCACGGCGCTCGATCTCCTCTGGTCCACCGGAGAAGTCCGATCGGCGGCGCTGCTGGCGCTGCATCTGGAGGCGCTGGGAGTGCATGCCATCGCGCTCAACGTCCATGAAACAGGCCTTCGAGTCGCTGAAGACGGCCGCGGCGCGGCCAGCCCGCGGCTTTCCGAGGAGCGCTTGCTCGCCACCCTGGAAGAGCATGCCGTTGCCGTGGTGCCAGGGTTTTTCGCCACCGACCCGCAGCAGCGGATCGTTTCGCTTGGCCGCGGCGGTTCCGATTTGACTGCCGTGCTGCTCGCCGCGGGCCTGGCGGCAAATCGCTGCGAACTCATCAAGGATGTTCCCGGATATTTCACTGCTGATCCGCACCGCGATCCCACCGCCCGGCCGATTCCCCACCTGACCTTCGATCGGGCTATCGAGCTGGCCGACTCCGGTTGCGATCTGGTGCAGAAAAAAGCCATCGAGAGCGCGGCGCGCTGCGGCCTGGAATTGGTGATTCGCAGCGTGGATGAATCGGCGCCGGTAAGCCGCATCCGCGCGCAAAACAGCGCAGAGCTTGGCTGGAGCGCGGCGGACGAACCTGAAACCGTGGTGACCTAGACCGCTATCGCTAGCGCGAAATAAAAGCGCGAGACGTAACGAACTTTTTTGACCAGACCCTAAAGTAGAAGCGCAAACGAAGCAGCAAAAAGAAAAAGGAGCAGAAACATGAGATTCGCAACCAAGACGATTCACGCAGCCCAGCCCTCCGAGAGCGAAACCGGCTCGCTGATTGCCCCGATTTTCCAGACGACCACCTACGAACAGGAGTCGCCGGGCAACGACAAGGGCTTCAACTACTCGCGCACCAATAATCCGACCCGGCAACGGCTCGAGCAAGTGCTCGCCGAGCTTGAAAACGTCGAACACGCCGCGCTCTTTGCTTCGGGCCTGGCCGCCGAGAATGCCGTGCTGCAGGCCTACCTGCGTCCCGGCGATGAAATCATCATCCCACTCGACGTCTACGGCGGCACGTACCGCATCCTCAACCGCGTGTTCCAGCCTATCGGCGTGGTCGTCAAGCAGATTGATGTCGGCGATCCGGCGACCTACGAAGCCGCGCTCTCCTCGAAAACAAGACTCGTCTGGATCGAGACGCCCACCAATCCGCGACTGCTCGTTTACGATATCGCCGACCTCTGTGCCAAGGCGCACGCTAAGGGCGCGCTGGTGGTCGTGGACAACACGTTTGCGACGCCCTATTTCCAACAACCCTTCGAACTCGGCGCCGATATCGTGGTCCACAGCGTCACAAAATATCTTGCGGGACATTCCGACACCATCCAAGGCGCGGTGCTGGCCAAGGATCCCGCCGTTTTCGAAACGATCAAGTTCCTGCAAAACGCCACCGGCGCTGTGCCTTCTCCCTTTGATTGTTGGCTCACGCTTCGCGGCCTGAAAACGCTCGAGTTGAGAATGGAGCGCCATGCGGAAAATGCTGCCGCGATTGCCGATGCGCTGCACGGGCACCCGCTGGTGCGCCGCGTTTATTTCCCCGGCCTCCCCGATCATCCTGGGCACGCCATCGCGCGGCGGCAGATGACCGGTTTCGGCGGCATGGTATCCTTCGAATTGGAAGGTTCGAGCGAGGAAGTGGTGGCGTTCGCCTCGTCGCGGCGCTTTTTCGCGCTCGCCGAAAGTCTGGGCGGCGTGAAATCGCTGCTCTGCCATCCGGCCACCATGACCCACGCGTCGATTCCCGCCGAAGCGCGCGCCGAGTTGGGATTGTCGGATACGCTGCTTCGCCTTTCCCCGGGTTGCGAGGATTCGCGCGATTTGGTGGAAGATCTTCTCGAGGGCCTCGATCGCGTGGCGACCGAGCGCAATTCCAGAAAGGCGGCAGCAGCCAGTGTCCGGTAATACAATCCAAAGTGCGGGTAGAAATTTTTCCCGCCCCAGAATCGATGTCGGCATCCTCGGCGCCACGGGAACCGTCGGCCAGCAATTCGTGTCGCTGCTGGCGGGTCATCCGTGGTTCCGCGTCACCTGGCTAGCGGCCAGCGAACGATCCGCCGGAAAAGCCTATAGCGATTTGCCGTGGCGCCTGGCCGCGCCGCTGCCCGAGGAAGTCGCCGGCCTGAGCGTTGAGCCGCTAAAGGCGGGCGTGGGCCCACAGCTTGTCTTCTCAGCTCTCGATTCCTCGGTAGCAGGCGAAGCGGAATCGGAGTTTGCTACCGCTGGTCACTGGGTTGTTAGCAACGCGCGGAATCACAGGATGGATCCGCTGGTTCCGCTGCTCGTGCCCGAAGTCAACGCCGACCATCTGCGCCTCGTGCCGTTGCAGAAACAGAAGAAGAATTGGCGCGGCGCAATCATCACCGATCCCAACTGCGCGACGATTGGCCTGGTGATGGTGCTGGCGGCGCTCCGGGAATTCGAGTTGCAGCGCGTGCTGGTTACCACGTTGCAGGCTCTCTCGGGCGCAGGTTATCCCGGCGTTGCTTCGCTCGACGCCACGGCCAACGTAATTCCCTTCATTGACGGCGAAGAGCAAAAGGTCGAGACCGAAACGAAAAAAATTCTGGGCCGCTACGCCGCTGGCGCCGTCGAGCCACACTCCGTCACCGTGAGCGCTACCACCACTCGCGTGCCGGTAATCAATGGCCACACCGAGTCCGTCTCCGTCGAACTTGGCCAGCGCGTTGCTAGCGACGATATCTTGGCCGCCATGAAAAGCTTTTCGGGGCCGCCGCAAAAGCTGGGCCTGCCCAGCGCACCTCCCCATCCGGTGATCTATCTCGATCAGCAAAATCGTCCGCAACCACGCCTGGATGTGGATCGCGACGGCGGGATGGCCGTACACGTCGGACGCCTGCGTCCCTGCCCGGTGCTGGGCCATAAATTCGTATTGCTCAGCCACAATACGATTCGCGGCGCAGCCGGAGCGGCAATACTCAACGCCGAGTTGATCGCAGCCGACGGAATGCTCGACTAAGCGTTGCAC
>JBAVQT010000270.1:0-2996 GCA_049694295.1 Candidatus Acidiferrales bacterium | reverse complement strand
GCCGCGACGTCTACTATCGGCCGATCGCCGGCACGCAGCCGCGCGGCCGCGATGAAAAGGAGGACCGCGAATTCGAGGCCCGCCTCGCCGCCGATCCCAAGGAGCGCGCCGAGCACATCATGCTGGTGGATCTGGGACGCAACGATCTGGGGCGCGTGTGCGAATACGGCAGCGTGAAGGTGGAGCGCCTGATGTTCGTGGAGCGCTATTCGCACGTGATGCATCTGGTGTCCACGCTGCGCGGCAGGTTGCGCGAAGGGTTGGACTGTTTCGACGCGCTGATGGCCTGCTTTCCCGCCGGGACCCTTTCCGGAGCGCCGAAAGTTCGCGCCATGGAGATTATTGACGAGCTCGAACCAACGCGGCGCGGAATTTATGCCGGCGCGATTCTGTATCTCGATTTTTCCGGCAACGTGGATTCCTGCATCGCGCTGCGCACGCTGGTGGCGAAAGATGGCCGAGCTCACATTCAAGCCGGAGCGGGCATCGTGGCGGATTCCGTGCCCGCGCGCGAATATGAAGAGTCGGTGAACAAAGCGCGCGCGGTGGTGAAGGCCCTGGAGATCGCGCACCGCGGCGGCCGCGGCCGCGAAGAATGAATCAGCGCGGTATACTGGCGGACACGCGATGATTTTGCTGCTCGACAACTACGATTCCTTCACCTACAACCTCGCGCAGTACCTCGGCCAAATGGGACAAGAGCTGGAGGTTCGCCGCAACGATCAGATCACCCTGGATGAAGTGGAGGCTCTGCGGCCCGAACGCATCGTCATCTCACCCGGCCCCTGCACTCCGAAAGAAGCGGGTATCAGCGTTTCTCTCATTCAGCGATTTGCGGGAGAACTGCCGATTCTGGGCGTCTGCCTCGGACATCAGGCCATCGGCGCGGCGTTTGGCGGACGAGTGATCCGCGCGCCGAAACTGATGCACGGCAAGACCAGCGAAATCGAGCATGACGGCAAGACGATTTTTCGCGGATTGCCGCAGCCGTTCGTCGCTACGCGCTACCATTCGCTGATCGTGGAGCGCAAATCGCTTCCGCGCACCCTGGAAATTTCCGCGGAGACGGCCGATGGCACGATCATGGGATTGCGGCACCGCAAACTGCGCGTGGAAGGCGTGCAGTTTCATCCCGAGTCGGTGCTAACGATTTCGGGATTTCGATTGCTCGAGAATTTTCTGAGCGTATAGGCCGAGTTCAATTCAATGCTCTCTCTTCCAATTTTCTTCCGCCGATGTTGCGCGCATGCCCCCGGCATATTGGCCGGCGCGATTCTATTCGCTGTTGTGCTGTTTCTTGCTGCTCGCTCGGCGCGCGGGGCAGGAGACGCTGGGCGCGGGCCTTATCTCGGCTTTGACGCTAACGATTATCCGGGCGACGCGGCTCTGCCGGCACTCCGCGCCACATTTACTTTCACAGGCTATTGGCTGAATGCGCCGCCGGGCGCGAAGACCAACACATGGACCGGCAAGCGCGCGGCGCTTCTCCAGCGTGGCTTTGGATTTCTGGTGCTATTCAACGGGCGGCTCGATCGGCAATTGCGAGCGCCCGCCGGCCCCGCCGTGCTCGGAGCCGCTGACGCGCACGTCGCTGCAGCCAGCGCGCGAAAAGATGGGTTCGCGCCGGGAAGCGTAATTTTTCTCGACCAGGAAGAAGGCGGCAGAATGACTGCCACCCAAATGGCTTACATCCTCAGCTGGGTGGATACAATTGCCGCCCAGGGATTTCGAGCCGGGATTTACTGCTCGGGAATGCCGGCGCGAGAAGTGGCGAGCGTGTTCGTAATTACCGCTCAGGACATTCGCAGTCACGCTGGAGCGCGCGACATTTCATATTTTATCTACAATGATGCATGCCCGCCCGCGCCAGGATGCGTCGCGGAGAGCGCTCCTCCGGCCCCTTCCGAGAGCGGGGTGGCATTCGCGCAGATTTGGCAATATGCGCAATCACCGTGGCGCGCGGAATTCGCCCGCGCCTGCCGCAACACCTATCACGCGGATGGGAATTGCTATGCAGCCGGGGCCGCAGCGGCAGGAGTTTTGCTCGATCTCGATTCCGCGTTGTCGGCGGACCCTTCGAACGGCCGGCATTGAGCTTTCGTCCCGCGATCCCTTGAGGCACCTCAACCGCAAACGGCGCCAGGCTACGGTTCGTCCGCGCCCATTTCTTCATCGGCAGGAGCGATTTCGCGCCGCGCGTCCAGCGCTGGGAGTTGCGCTTCGCGCAGTCGCTGATTGATTGCGGGGATTTCGCTTCTCTTGACGATGTCCCAATCGCGCAAGCTGGCGCCGAGCGATTTCTGCGCGCGATCGGCGGCCTCCTGCAGCGCGGCGGTGGGCGCGGCATCGGCGCTATCCACCATGCCGAGCAATCCTCCGAGTTCGCCGTTGAGCTGCGCGAAGTTCTCATCGGCTCCGTCGTGGTGCTCTCCCGGCTCGGCAGCCACAAACGCTCCGATTTTTTCCTGCAGGTCGTGGACCACGTCCGCGAGCGGACCCTTTGCGATTTTCGCGACCAGCGCCTGAAGCTGCGATTGCACCGAACGCGCCTGGCCGAGCTCGTTAAAGCTGGCGGTCATGCCCTCGGAAATTCCGGATGCGAGTTTGAATTGTGCGGCAAGGTCCGACGGTCTCGCCGGCACGCGCGGGTCCATCTTGACCTCGAACGATGCGCTGCGGATCACATTCGCGGTCGTGCGGGAATCGCCTTGTTGCGCGCCGGACAGTCCGGCTACTGTCAATCGCACCTCGTACTTGCCCGGCAGAATCGCAGGGCCGACCGGATAGCGCGGCGTATCGTGCGGCACTGCGGAGATCGGATATTCATGCTGGGTGGTTCCCGGCGGCGGCAGTCGCAAATCCCAGACGAAGCGGTGCATGCCCGCTCCGGAGGAAAGAATTTGTTGCGGACGAATCCAGTACAGCGGAATCAATTGTTTCTCGAGATCCTCCTGTGTGACCTCGGGCTTATCGGTGCTCGCAAATCGGCGCAGCAC
>JBAVQT010000269.1:0-5104 GCA_049694295.1 Candidatus Acidiferrales bacterium | reverse complement strand
GAACTTTCGCGAGTGCGCTACGTCGTGGCAGGACTCGGTGGCGATCCTGCGCAAGCCTGCCACGCAAGTCGGGTTTCGGAGCCGTGTCCGGAAGCTGAACGAATACCTGGGCGACGTTCCTATGGCGGCCACACCCGCGCCGCGTTTTCGTTTTTTGCTTTCTCGCGCGTCGGAGCGGCGCGCGCCGAAGGGCTACGCCCAATAGGTGCGGTCCAGCGTGCGATACTGAATCGCCTCGCTCAAATGTTTGGATTGGATGGCATCGGCGCCTTCCAGGTCGGCAATGGTGCGCGAAACTTTTAGTATCCGATCATGCGCCCGCGCTGAAAGTCCCAGGCGCTGGATGGCCGTTTCCAGCAGGCGCTCGCCATCCGCAGAGATCGCGCAATGCTGGCGCAGCAGTTTCGGCGGCATCTGCGAATTCGCGTACAAGTTTTTTTCGCCACTGTACCGTTGCTGCTGAATCTGCCGCGCCCGCAGCACCCGCGCTCGGACCGTTTCCGAAGATTCAATCGCCGCGTCGCCGCGCAGCTCCTTATATTTCACGGCCGGCACTTCGATGTGAATATCGATGCGATCCAGCAGCGGCCCGGAAATTTTCGAAACGTATCTCTGAATCTGCATGGGCGAGCAATGACATTCCCGGGTGGGATCCCCGAAAAATCCGCACGGGCAGGGATTCATGGCGGCCGCCAGCATGAATCGCGAAGGGAAACTGACCGAGAGCGCCGCTCGCGCGATGGTGACGGCGCCGTCTTCGAGAGGCTGCCGCATCACTTCCAGCACGTTGCGCTGAAATTCGGGCAGCTCGTCGAGAAACAGCACGCCGTTATGCCCCAGCGACACTTCTCCGGGCCGCGGAATCGCTCCGCCGCCGATCAATCCGGCATCGCTGATGGTGTGGTGCGGCGAACGAAACGGCCGCGTGCCCACCAGCCCGCGCGAATCGTCGAGCAACCCCGCGATGCTGTGAATGCGGGTGGTCTCGATGGCCTCGGCCAGCGACATCGGCGGCAGCACGGTGGGAATGCGCTTCGCCAGCATCGTTTTTCCCGCGCCCGGCGGCCCGATCAGCAGAATGTTGTGGCTGCCCGCGCAGGAAACCTCGAGCGCGCGCTTGGCGGCCATTTGCCCGCGGACGTCGCGCAAGTCCACCGAATACTGGCTGGCCTGCGCCAGCATCTCGGCCGTGTTTACTTCCAGCGGCTTAAATGATTCCGGCGCATTCATCAAATCCACGGCCTGCGGCAGCGATTTGATCGCGAATACGCGAACACCCTCGACCACCGCGGCCTCTCGCGCGTTGGCTTCGGGCACCACCACGTTGCGAATCCCGCGCTCGCGCGCAGCCAGCGCCGCGGACAGGGCCCCGCGCACGGAACGCACGCTGCCATCGAGCGAAAGCTCGCCCAGAAATACATACGAATCCAAAATCTTTCCGAAAAATGCTCCCTGGCATCCCAGCAGCCCCAGCGCCATCGGCAGGTCAAACGCCGAGCCTTCCTTGCGAATGTCCGCCGGCGCCAGATTGATCGTCACCGCCTGGTAGGAGGGATAATCAAATCCGCAATTCCGCAGCGCCGACTTCACTCGCTCCCGGCTTTCCTTCACGGCAATGTCCGGCAGGCCCACGACGTTGAACACGCCGCTCTGCCCGGGTCCCACGTCCACCTCGACTTCCACCAGGTATGCGTCGATCCCGAAAACGGCCGCGCTGAATGTTTTAAAAAGCATGGCGTGAGAAATCCGCTAACCTCCAAGGGCGACAGACTAACGCAAAATACCCATCCAAGCTAGAAACCAGTTGGATACTGCGCGCATCCGCTCCCGCCGCGTCTCACCCTGTGATATTCTCCGCGGCGCGGAATTAAATTCCCTGGAGGTGCGGCACACATGCAGAATCGCGCCACGCTCGCGCCATTCCTTCCGCTTGCGCTGGCCGCAATTTCTCTCGCGGTCGTATGGGCATCCGCGCCCGCACTCCGCGCTCAGCAGGTTCAGTCGCGAGAAAATTACAATCAAGCCGTCAAACTCAACGATCGCGGTCTTCAGCTCTACGCCAAAGGCCAACTTGATCAAGCCATCGCACTCTATCGCCAGGCTCTCGCGCTAGCCCCCAGCCTTCCCGAAGCTCTCAGCAATCTCGGCGTGGCGCTCGACGCCAAGGGGAAAGACGCCGATCCCGAAGCCATTGCCGATTTCCAGCTGGCCCTGAAATTCAAGCCCACCGACGCCGTCACCGAAACCAATCTCGCGCTGGCCCTCTATCACGAAGGAAAATTTCCCGAATCCATCTCCACCTACCGCAAAGCCATCGCGCTGCAGCCGAATCTGCCGCAAGCTTACAATGGTCTGGGCGCCGCGCTTTCCGCCTCCGGCCAGGCACCCGACGCCGTCGCGGCCTATCGCCGCGCCATCGCGCTCCAGCCAAAATACGTGGACGCTCTCAATAATCTGGGCGTCGCGCTCACCGTGAGCCAGCAACCCGCCGAAGCCGTCCAAATTCTCGAACAAGCCCTCGCGCTGAATCCAAAGGGCGCCGACATTCGCGCCAACTACGCTGCCGCGCTCAGCGCCGCGGGCCGTCCCGATGACGCCATCGCCGCGTATACCGAAGTGGCGGCGGAAAATCCCGACGATGCTCACGTCTGGTTCGAGCTCGGCCACCTGCAGTTCACGCAAAATCGTTTCGACGAAGCCGCCGCCAGCCTCGAAAAGAGTCTTGCGCTGAAGCCCGATCAGCCCGAGGCCGAATTCAACCTCGCCCGCACCTATCAGGACCTCGGCAAGCTCTCCGAAGCCATCGCCGCATACAAAAAGGGCCTGGCGATCGAGCCGCGCAACGCTCACGCGCTCTACAATCTGGCCAATGCTTATCTCGCGCAAAAAAACAACGCCGAAGCAGTCGGCGCATTTCGCGGCGCCCTGGAATCCCAGCCCGATTTTCCCGAGGCGGAAATCGGTCTCAGCTCCGCGCAGGCCGCCGCTGGCGATCTGACCGGCGCCAACGCCACGCTCGATAAATTAGTGGCGCAGCATCCCGACAACGCCGAGGCCCGCTTCAATCTCGGCAACGTTCTCTTCAATCAAGGCCAATATCAACGCGCCGCCGAAAGCTACCGCGAAGCCACGCGCCTGCGTCCCGACTACGCGCACGCGCATTACAACCTGGGCATGGCCCTGCTGCGCACCAATGATGTAAAAGCGGCTCAACAGGAATTTCAGGAAGCGCAGCGCCTCGATTCCACACTGGTCCCGCCCAAAGATAATTCCAAGTAAGCAGCGGCGCCCGGCGGCAGCATGGTCTTCATGCCGCGAATAATCCGGGTCGTGTCTCAAATGGAACATACATCGACCCGCCGTTGTTCCAAACTGACTCGCATCGAGAATCAAAATTCCACGAGCCAACCGGAGACTACAATGTTTGGATACGGCATAGTCGGAACCATCGTAATCATCTGCTTGATCGTTTGGCTTGTCCGCAGAGCCTGAGCGCAACCTCGCGTTTCGCTGCAATTTTCTCAAGTCTTCAACTCGACTCCGTGCAACTCGTCCGCTGCCCGTTGCCCGGACCGCGTGCGCCTGAGTTTTTCGCAGGCTCTGCCCCGCTCGGGGCGTTTGCCATTCTCCACCAGCCTGGAACTGTGCTCGCCCACCGGCTTTACACCGTGCCTCGCGCGCCGTATCCTGTCCGCAGGCGCTCCACTCCAATCCCGCCCATCTCAATTCGGAGGCTCGATGCTGATTACTGTTCTAGTTGTCATCGTTCTGGTGGTGATTTTCGTCGTCAGCATCTACAACGGACTCGTTCGCCTGAAAGTCCAGTGCGACAACGCCTGGTCGGACATCGACGTCCAGCTGAAGCGCCGCTACGACCTCATCCCGAATCTCGTTCAGACCGTCCAGGGCTACGCTTCCCACGAAAAAGGCACTCTCGAAGGCGTGGTCGCCGCGCGCAACGCCGCCATGTCCGTGCAGGGTCCGGCGGCGAAGGCTCAGGCCGAAGGGGTGCTCGCTTCCGCGCTGCGCCAGGTCTTCGCGCTCGCCGAAGCCTACCCACAGCTTCGCGCCGTCGAAAGTTTCACGCAACTTCAGCAGACTCTCAATGAGATTGAAGACAGCGTGCAGAACGCGCGCCGCTATTACAACGCCGTGGTTCGCGACTTCAACACGAAGATCGCGCAGTTTCCATCCAACATCGTGGCCGGCATGGGCAATTTCAAGCCTCGCGAATTCTTCGAACTCAACGCGCCGGCCGAGCGCGAAGTTCCCAAGGTGAATTTCGGCAGCGCCAGCTAACTGCCGTGTCCGCCAAGCCCTCCATGCCAGCCGTGACATTGGCGCGCCGCGCCGGGGCAGTCTGCGTGCTCGCGGCCCTGGCGCTCTTCGTATCGGCCGCCGCGCCCCGCGCCATGGCGCGCGATCTATCCATTCAGGATTTCAGCGAGCAGGTCACCGTCCGCGCCGACGGCACGATTGACGTCACCGAAATTATAGAAGCTCGCTTCAACGGCTCGTGGAACGGCATCTATCGCACCATTCCCGTCAACTACACCGGCGCGGGCGGCATGAATTACAAACTGATGCTGGCCGCGGTCTCCGCCACCGACGAGGACGGCAATTCGCTCAAAATCGAAAGAAGCACACAGGGCAACAACGCCAAATTCAAAATCTGGGTTCCCGGCGCGCAGGATGCCACAAAAAAAATCCTTTTCAGCTACCGCGTCGTCGACGCCATCCGCTTTTCCGACGAACACGACGAGCTGTACTGGAACGTCACTGGCGATCAGTGGGATGTTCCCATCCAATCCGCCAGCGCCCACATCGAGCTGCCCGCTGGCGTCACCGGCCTCCACGCCATCGCTTACACCGGCGCTGCGGGTTCACGCGCGCAGGACGCCGAAGTCACCATTTCCGACAATAGTGTCGAGATCGTCGCCAATCATCGCCTGGCTTTCCACCAGGGACTCACCGCCGTGGTCGGTTGGGACAAAGGTTTCGTTCATCAGCCCACCGCTGCGCAGTTGATCGCGCTCTATCTTCAAAGTAATTGGCCGCTGATCCTGATTCCGATCGTGCTGGCGATCATGTTGTGGCTCTGGTG
>JBAVQT010000268.1:0-10947 GCA_049694295.1 Candidatus Acidiferrales bacterium | reverse complement strand
TCTCTCGGCCACATGGAGGATTTGACGCTCGATTCTTTCGCCTATCTGCGCCTGCCGCTGCTCGTGGCCGGAATTGCGTTCCTGATCGGCGTGATGGGCGCCCTGCAAAAAAGCATGCAGCGCGCCTTTCTGATCGTAGCCGTGATGATGGTCGTCTTTTTCCACGCCGCGCACACCGCCATGGTGGTGTTCGATCCGTTTCTCTCCTCGCACCCCATCGCTGACGCCATTCTTCGCGCTCCGTACGGCCAGCTGATCACCAATCATCACTATTACCCGTACTCTTCGGTGGCGTTCTACACCAATCGCCCGGAACTGCTGCTCAACGGCAACATTAAAAATCTTGAGTACGGCTCAAACGCCCCCGATGCGCCCAATGTTTTTCTCGACGACTCGCAATTCAAGGTTCTCTGGCTCGGGCCCGAGCGATGCTATTTCGTGGCCGCCGAATCCGAAATGCCGCCATTTGACGCCTTAGTCGGAGAGGCCCGGCTCCACGTAATGATGCGCAGCGGCGGTAAAGTCCTGGTCACCAATCAGCCGCTCTCCGGTTCCTGAGCACCGTGCTAAATCGAAACACCTCGCGGCCATCCACCCAGCACGCGCCGCCGCCGGTCCGCGAAATTCCGCTGGCTTCGCGCACCTAAACCCGGTCTACTGAATCCAATCCTCTATGGCTTCCTCAAGATCTGTCCCAAGAGCGAGTAATTCGCCGAAGCCGTCCGTTTCCTGGAAGGCCCTACCCGAAGTGTGGGCGCTGATTCAGCCGCGCCGCGCGATCTTGATCCTGGGGCTGGTGTTAATGGGCATCAACCGGGTGACGGGGCTGATTCTGCCGTATTCCACGAAATATCTGGTGGACAACGTCATCGGCAAACGCGATCTCCGGCTGCTGACGTGGATCGTGCTGGCGGTGCTGTGCGCGACGATGATTCAAGGGATCACCTCGTACGCTTTGACGCAGCTACTTTCTAAGTCGTCGCAACGCATGGTCAACGAGCTGCGCCGTCGCGTGCAGGCCCACATCGGCCGCTTGCCAATCTCGTTCTACGATTCGAACAAGTCCGGCGTGCTGGTTTCGCGCATCATGAGCGACGTGGAAGGCGTTCGCAACCTGATCGGCACCGGACTAATCGATTTTGCGGGCAGCGTGATGACCGCGGTCATCGCCCTGGTGATCCTGCTGCGCATCAGCGTGAGCATGACTGCCGTTGCATTCAGCCTGCTGCTCGTGTTTGCCCTGATACTCAACCGCGCATTCCGCGTCATTCGCCCGATTTATCGCGCCCGGCCCAAAATTAACGCCGAGGTCACCGGCCGTCTGACCGAATCTCTCGGCGGGGTGCGGGTGGTGAAGGGCTATCACGCCGAGGAGCGCGAAGCGAAAGTCTTCGGCGCGGGCGTGCAGCGCTTGCTCGACAACGTCCTGAAAACTCTCACCGCAACCTCGCTGATGACTCTCTCCGCCACCGTTCTCGTCGGCGTGATCGGCGCGCTCGTGATGCTGCTGGGCGCGCGGCAAATTCTCTCTGGCCACATGACGCTCGGCACCTTCCTCACCTTCACTATTTTTCTCGGCCTGCTGGTCTCACCCATTTCTCAGATCGTCGGCATCGGTCCGCAGATCACCGAAGCGCTAGCCGGCCTCGAGCGGACGCGTGAAGTGCTCGACGAAAAACCCGAAGACCAAGATCCCCAGCGGACCATCCACCTCGGCCGCGTCACAGGCCGCGTAGTCTTCGAGCGTGTTAATTTCGAGTACGACTCCGGCAAGCCCGTGCTGCGCGACGTGGACTTCACCTCCGAACCCGGCACGGTCACGGCCCTGGTGGGCCCCTCCGGTTCGGGCAAATCCACCATCATCGGCCTGATCGCCGCGTTCTATGAGCCCGCGAGCGGCCGCATCCTGGTGGATGGTGTGGATTTGTCGCGTGTTCGCCTCGATTCCTATCGCACGCAACTGGGCGTGGTGCTGCAGGAAACTTTTCTCTTCGACGGGACGATTCGCGAAAATGTCGCCTTTGCGCGGCCCGATGCCTCCCAGCGGGAAATCATGGCCGCATGCCGCACCGCGCGCGTGGATGAATTTGCGGAAACCTTCGAGAAAAAATACGACACGGTAGTCGGCGAACGCGGCGTCAAGCTTTCCGGCGGTCAGAAACAGCGCGTTTCCATTGCGCGCGCCATCCTGGCCGATCCGCGCATCCTGATTCTCGACGAAGCCACATCTAGCCTCGACTCTGAATCCGAAGCGCTCATCCAGGATGGATTGCGCTACTTAATGCGTGGACGCACCACGTTTGTGATTGCCCACCGCCTCTCGACCATCCGCCGGGCCGATCAAATCCTGGTAGTCGAAGCTGGACGCATCATCGAGCGCGGCACGCATGCTTCTCTCTATTCTGCGGAGGGCCGCTACTTCGATCTCTACACCCGGCAGCACGGCGTCGAAGCCAATCTCTTCCTCGCGCCCGGCGAAGGTGGCGCCGATCCCGAGGATTCCGCGGAAGCCAAGCCCGAAGCCAACGGGACCGACTCGGGCGGCGGCTTGCCCGATGCGATTCGGCTGATCCGCGAGCCACAAAGCTGAACCTGCCAATTTGCGCGCAGCATCAGAGCCCGTAAGGAGCTCCTGCGCGGCGCAGCCGAAGCGTCGGCTTGAAATGCCGGCCGGGCGGGGTTTCAGCCTTTTGCGCCTTATTCCCCCAGCGAAACTTGTCTCTCCTTTGAAGCATCTGGAGTTATAGCCGGAGTGCGCTGTGCGCTGTGCGCTGTGCGCTGTGCGCTGTGCGCGTGCCTGCGAAGGCTAGGTGAATTGAACAATAAAAATTGCACGGAGCGAGAAAAAACCACAGGTCATCTAATTCAACCTCTTTTGTAAATGACAGATTAGCCTGCCCTTAGCGTGTACTAAGCATGGCAATGGACATGCTCATTTACCAATCATCGTCTCGACCTGCCGCAGCGCGATTCGCGGCGGAGACGAAGTGAAGTGCGGCGGAGCCCAGTCCGATGGAAACGGCCCCAGAAGTCCCACAATCGCATCGCCAGGCATGGCGCGATCGTCTGCGCTCGCTCGGCAACATGCTCCCCATTTTCCGTATGGTGTGGGAGTCGGCGCCGAAGGTGGTGGCCTCGAGCGCAACGATTCGCGTCGTCGTCGCCCTGATTCCGCTCGCGATTCTGGCGATCGGGCGCTTCATCATTGACGCGATTGCCAACTTCCGGGCAGGCCGCGTGGCCTTGCCCCACTCGTTCTGGTGGTTCGTGGCGCTCGAGTTTTTGCTGGCCGGTCTGGCCACCGTCTTCGGGCGTGTACTCGACTATTGCGACACCGTCCTCGCCGACAAATTCACGCGCTATATCAGCACCCGCATCATGGAACACGCCGCGAGTCTCGACCTCACCTCCTACGAAGACGCCGTATTCTACGACAAGCTCGAGCGCGCCCGCGTGCAAGGCACGGACCGCCTGGTGATGATTCAATCCACCGGCCGGCTGATACAGGAATTCATCACCACTGCGACATTGGCCGCAGGTATCTGCGTGATCTCGCCATGGATTCTGCTGGCCGTGGTGATCTGCTTCATTCCGGCGTTCCTGGGCGAGACCCATTTCGCGTTTTTGGCCTATGCGCTCAGCTTCCGTCAGACCACACGCCGCCGCGCGATGGAATATCTGCGCGTTCTCGGCGGCAGCAAGGAAAGCGTCAAGGAGGTCAAGCTCTTCGGGCTCGCTCCGTTCCTGGTGGGGCGTTACACCGACATCACCAAAGGGCTCCATGCCGAGACGGTTGCGCTGGCCAAGCGCCGCCTGCTCTTCGGCTCGTTCCTCACGCTACTCGGGACCATTGGCTACTACGGTTCCTACGCCTTCGCCATCTATTTGACCGTGGCCGGTATCCTTACCATCGGCACACTGACTTTTCTGGCGGGAGCTATCGCCGGCGCCAGCTCCAACATTCAATCCGTGTTCTCCACATTTTCGAGCATCGCCGATCAATCGCTCTTCCTCGCGGACTTGATTGAGTTTTTCTCCGTCAAGCCCCGCGTGCTATCAAAACCCGGCGCACTTCTGGCGCCGCGCCCGATTCGGCAGGGCTTCGAGTTCAAAAATGTCTCGTTCGCCTATCCGGGCCAGACGCGCCTGGTGCTGCAAGACATCAATTTCCGCATCGAACCTTCCGAACGCATCGCGCTGGTGGGAGAAAACGGCCAGGGCAAGACCACCATCGTCAAGCTGCTCACGCGCCTTTACGACGTCACCGGCGGCAAGATTCTGCTCGACGGCGTGGACCTCCGCGACTACGACCTCAACGATCTCTGGAAAGAGATTGGCGTCATCTTTCAGGATTTCATGCGCTACGAGATGAGCGCTTCGGAAAACATCGCCATCGGCCGTATCGAAGAGCGCGAAAACACGTTCCGAATCCGCGGCGCCGCGCTGAAAAGCATGGCCGAGGAAGTAATTCATAAGCTGCCCAATCGCTACGATCAGCTTCTCGGCACTCGCTTCGAGGGCGGCGTGGATCTCTCCGGCGGCGAATGGCAACGGATGGCGCTGGCTCGCGCCTATCTGCGCGACGCGCAATTGCTGATCCTCGATGAGCCCACCGCCGCGCTCGACGCGCGCTCCGAGCACGAAGTCTTTCAGCGCTTCGCCGAATTGACGCAGGGCAAGATGTCCGTGCTGATTTCGCATCGCTTCTCGACCGTGCGCGGCGCCGACCGGATTCTGGTTCTCGAAGGCGGCCGCATCGTCGAGCAGGGCGCGCATGACGATCTTCTCGATCGCCGCGGACGCTACGCCGAAATGTTTGAGATGCAGGCGGCGAATTACCGCTAAGGACCCGCCGAAGGAAAGGGAAAGACCAAGCTCCAATGGCCACCAGCATCAACCAACCCGCGCTTCGCCCGGTGCCGCTGCCGCCCGCGCTTGAGCCGAAAGCTGCCGCGGCCGCGCCGCGCATCGAGGTAGTTTCCGCGCCTAGCTCGGCGGGTCTTGACTCGCTGGCTCGCGCTGCGGCTCGCTCCTGGAGATTGGTCGAGCATCGCGACGGCGGCGCGCTTGAATCGCGCTGGAACCACGCGCAGAAAGTTATTTTCGATTCCTGCCGCAAGCAAGAGCATCTTTTCAAGGCCGGCGTTGCCATTTCGCGCGAAGCTAAATGGCTGGCCGGTAATGCCAGCCTGCTCCGCCAAACGCTTCAAAATGTGAAAGGCTCACTCGGACCGGCATCCGAACTTCCGCATGTGGAAACGCGCGGCGCGGCGGCAATTCTTTCGGACGCTTCGCTTGCGCAATCCGCCGAGCGCGAGACAATTCCGCGCGCTTTCGCCGCTGCCGCCGCCCTGGTGCAGACCGTCCGCTTCGACTTGCAGGAGGACGATTGCGCGGTGTTTCTCGGCGGCGTGCAGGAGGAATCTCCGTTTGAGCTGGCCGAGCTCTGGTCGCTGCGCTCTTTCGTGGAGCTGGCCCTGCTGGAAGAAATCGCGCGGCAAGCGCAGATTCTCGAAGCGCAGCCGCCCATGCGAACTGCAGCTCAGTCCTCGCTGCAGAGCGCTCCCGATCTCGTCGTCGAAACTGATCTCACCGAAACCGCCGACGGCCCGCTTCCCACGCTGCTCACCGCGCTCCGCCGCGTCCCGAATTTCGACTGGAAAGAACTCATCGAGGAAGCCAGCGCCACCAACCGCGCTTTGCGGGATGATCCGGCAGGCGCCTACTCGCGCATGGACGCCGAAAGTCGCACCTCCTACTGCCGAGCCGTCGCGGAATTCTCGGCCCACTCGCAGTGGAGTGAACACGAAATCGCTCGCAAAGCGGTCGAATTGGCCGCCGCCGCGGACGGGCCGCTGGATCGCGCGCGCGAACGCCGTTCCCACGTCGGATATTATTTGGTCGCCGAGGGTCGCCAAATCCTGAAGCGCGCCATTCGCTACCGCGAGCCCAGTCCCGTCGCCCACGTTCGCGAGGCCGTGCTGCGCTCGCCGGATTTTTTCTATCTTATCGGGATCGAGCTCGTCACCCTAGGCTTGATGGCCACGCTTGTCGGTCTTTCGAGCGTCAATCTTTCCGGCCTGCTGGTGGTGGCGCTTTTCCTGCTTCCCACGGTTGAGTGCGCCGTCTCGATCATGAATCTCTTCTCGACGTCGCTGATTCCGCCCAAGCGCCTCCCCAAGATCGATTTCTCCAAGGGGATCGGGCCCGAATACGCGACCATGGTGGTGATACCGACTCTTCTGACCAGTGAAGAACAGATGCGCCATGCCGTGCACGCGCTCGAAATTCGCTTCCTCGGCAACCGCGACGCCAATCTCCATTTCGCGCTGCTTACCGATCCTCCCGACGCCGCCGAGCAATTTAACCAATTGGACTCGCTGGCGCCGCTCTGCTCCAGCCTGATCGACGAACTCAACCGGAAATACGCGCCGGAAAACAAAGGCACATTCTTTCATTTCCATCGCAATCGCCTCTACAATTCAGCCGAAAAAATCTGGATGGGCTGGGAGCGCAAGCGCGGCAAGCTGCTCGATTTCAACCGCCTGCTGCTCGATCAGGAAGATAATTTTGCGATCAAGACCGGCGATCTGTCGTTGCTCGGCGCCATTCAATACGTGATCACTCTCGATCTGGATACCCAGCTTCCTCGCGGCGCAGCGCAGCGCCTGATCGGCGCCATGGCGCATCCGCTGCACCGCGCGGTCGTCGATCCGGCGAAAAACACCGTCATCGAAGGTTACGGAATCCTCCAGCCGCGCGTGGGTATCAGCGTCAAGTCCGCCGCTCGCTCGCGCCTGGCGGCTCTTTTTTCCGGCGACACCGGCATTGACGTTTACACGCGCGCAGTTTCCGACGTCTATCAGGATCTCTTCGGCGAGGGAATTTTCACCGGCAAGGGAATCTACGAAGTCGCCACTTTCCAAAAAGTGCTCGAGCACCGCTTTCCCTGCAACGCCGTGCTCAGCCACGATCTCATCGAAGGCGTTTACGCTCGCGCCGGCCTGCTATCCGACGTCGAGGTAGTGGACGATTACCCCTCGCATTTCAGCGCCTTCAGCCGCCGTAAGCATCGCTGGGTCCGCGGCGACTGGCAGATTATTTTCTGGCTGCTGCCGCGCGTGCCCGATTATTTCGGCCATGTAGTCCGCAATCCGCTTGGTCACGTGGCGCGTTGGAAAATAATCGACAATCTGCGCCGCAGCCTCACGGAGTTCGCCACGTTTGCGCTGCTCGTTCTAGGCTGGCTGGTGCTTCCCCGCCCGGCCGCTTATTGGACCCTGGCCGCGCTCGCGCTGATCGCGCTGCCGGTTTATCTGCAGTTCGTCTCCTCGATTCTTCGCGCCGGCCGTTCGCTGCTGCAAGCGTCGTTTTGGAAAAACCTGCTCTTGGATTTCTCCGCCGATCATGTCCGGCTGTTTTTCCGGATCACGTTTCTCTGCCACCAGAGTCTCGTTACGCTCGACGCCGTGATTCGCACCATCGTTCGCCTCACCGTGACTCGCAGGAAACTGCTCGAGTGGGAGACCGCCGCGGAATCCGAATCGCAGGCCCGCGATAAAAACATCGTGGACGCTTACCTCGATTGGACCATCGGCATCTCCTTCGCGGTCGGCGCGCTGGTCGCTTTTATGCGTCCGGACGCGCTGCCCTTCGCGCTGCCCTTCCTCGCGCTCTGGGCTTCTTCCAAGCTTCTCTGCCGCTGGCTCAATCTTCCTCGCCCCACCGGTGACTCCGGCCTGGCCGAAACCGATGCCGAGGTTCTGCGCGACGCAGCGCTGCGCACCTGGCGCTTTTTCCGTGAATTCAGCACGGCCGAGGAAAATTGGCTGATTCCCGACATCGTCCAGCAATCGCCTCCGCTTGTCGCGCATCGCGTCTCCACCACTAATCTTGGTTTGCTGCTCGACGCGCGCCTGGCTGCCCTCGATCTCGGCTTCACCACGCTCGACGAATTCGCCGACATCACCGAAAAAACTCTGCACACGGCTGGCTGCATGCCGCAACACAAAGGTCATCTCTACAATTGGTACGACACGCGCACGCTCGAACCGGTTCGCCCAATGTTCATCTCGTCGGTGGACAACGGGAATCTTCTTTGCTGCCTCTGGACTCTGAAACAGGGCTGCCTCCAGGCCGCCGATCGCCCGCTTTTCTCGAGCACCCTGTGGCAAGGACTGCAGGACCACGTTCGCGCTCTCGATGGCCGGCTGACCAGGCGTCGCAAGAGCGCCCGCCTGGCTTCTGCCAACGTTGACTTGCTATCGTGCTTTACTCCATCTTCTGGCGACGGCGCCAACTGGATCGAAGCGCTGCCGGCATTCGAATCCTCTCTCGCGGTGTTCCAGCGAAAGATTGAAACACTCCAAGTAGCGCCCGATGTGCAATGGTGGTCTCGCGAACTGGCCGCGCGAATCGCTGCGCTTAAAACGATGACTCGCGAATTTCTACCTTGGCTGGTGACGCCCTTCCCTCTGCCCGCCGAACTCCGCGCCATCGTAAAGGAAGTCTCCGCGGGCCAACTCACGTTGGCGTCCGCGCCCGCCATCTACGCGCAGCTTGACGCCCACTTGGCGCGCTGCGTCGAATCGAGCGATGACGCCGATGAAGATGGCGTGCGCTCCGCCGCCGTTTTCCTTCGCGCGCGTCTTGTCGAGTCTCGAGCCGCAGTCCAATCTCTCTCCGCGCGACTCTCCGGCATCGCCGCGTCCGCTGGCTCCATGGCCAGCGCCATGGATTTCACCATCCTCTTCAACGCGAAAAAGAATATTTTCTCCATCGGCTACGACGCCGACAAAGAAGCGGCCAGCGAGTATCACTACGATCTGCTCGCATCCGAGGCGCGCGCGGCTCTCTTCGCCGCCATCGCTAAGGGCGACATCACGCAGGAAGCCTGGTTTTCCTTGGGACGAACTCATTCGCCGTCTTACGGCCAGCGCACATTGCTCTCCTGGACCGGCACCATGTTCGAATACCTGATGCCCTCCCTGTGGATGAAATCTTTCCCGGACACCGTGCTCGATCGCAGCGCTCGCGCCGCGATTCGCGTGCAGCGCCGCTTCGCCCGCAAGAAACACATCCCCTGGGGAGTCTCCGAATCATCTTCCAGCGAGCAGAATTCCGACGGCTTCTATCGTTACCAGGCTTTCGGAATTCCCAGTCTGCGGCTGAAGGCGGACGCCACCAGCCACGATCTGGTTATTTCGCCGTATTCCTCGTTTCTTGCGCTGCAGGCCGACCACATCAGCGCCGTCCGAAATCTGCGCCGCCTGGCCAGCATGGGAGCCTACTCGGCTTACGGTTTCTACGAATCTCTCGATTTCACGCCCTCGCGCGCTCCGAAGACCCATGGATTTTCCGTCGTCCGCACCTGGATGGCCCATCACCAGGGAATGAGTCTTCTTGCGGTCGCGAACGCTCTGTGCGACTCTTCGATGCAGCACTATTTTCACTCGGAGCCGGCGGTGGCCGCTACGGAGCGTTTGCTACAGGAAAAATTACCGCGCCTGCTGGCCATGGCCAGCGCTTCCGCGTCGTCGCAAGCGATCGCGTCGCCGAGCCTCGGTCCGAAATGGCGTTCCTTGCCGCTGCGCGAACTTTGGCGTTCGTCCGCGCCGCTCGAGAGCCCCCTGAAAGCAGCCCACTAGAAACCGTGAGCGCGAGAAATCGGCGGTCTCCACTGCGATTCCTGCGATTGTTCCCCTACATGCTCGTTTTCATTTGCTGCCTGCCTCCTACCGCGCCCGCGCAGCAGCCTTTGCAGCAGCGCCAGCCCGCCAATCAGTCCCCCTCGACGAGCGACACGATCGAAATAAATGCCGCCGGACCATCGCGGCCTTTTCCGCATTATTGGGAGCGCATGTTTGGATCGGGCCGCGCGATTTTGAGCCTGCGCGACGGCTATCGTAGCGATTTACGCGAAGTCAAAAAGATTACTGGCTTCGAGTACGTCCGTTTTCACGCCATCCTCGACGACGAAGTCGGTGTTTACGACGAGGATGCCAACGGTCAGCCCATCTACAATTTTTCTTACGTGGACCAGATTTACGATGGCTTGCTGCAGGCAGGGGTTCGCCCGTTCGTCGAGTTGAGCTTCATGCCCGCCAAACTCGCTTCCAAGCCCATGTATCAGTCTTTTTGGTATCGACCAATCGTTGCCCCTCCCAAGGATTGGAATCGCTGGAGCGATTTGATATCGCATTTCGCGCAACATCTGGTGGATCGCTACGGCATCGACGAAGTCTCGCAGTGGTATTTCGAAGTCTGGAACGAGCCCAATATAGACTTCTGGGGCGGCGATCCGAAGGAGCAAACCTACTATCAGCTCTACGACACGGCCGCGGACGCACTGAAAAAGGTGAGCCCCCGGCTGCGCGTTGGCGGCCCTGCCACCGCCCAGGCTGCCTGGGTTGACCGCTTCATCGAACACTGCAGCCAAAGTCACGTACCTGTGGATTTTGTTTCCACGCACGTATACGGAAACGATCGGGCCAAGGACGTCTTCGGCACCAACGAAGAAATCTCGCGCGACGAAATGGTCAGCCGCGCGCTCCACAAAGTTCACGATCAGGTGCAGGCTTCGCCGCTTCCCAAACTCCCCATCATCTGGAGCGAATTCAACGCCAGTTACAAAAATGAACCAGAGGTCACCGACACAATCTTCATGGGTCCGTGGCTCGCCAACACCATTCGGCAGTGCGACGGCCTGGTGGATATGCTTTCTTACTGGACCTTTTCAGATGTTTTCGAGGAGCAGGGCGTGGTGAAGCAGCCGTTCTATGGCGGGTTCGGACTGCTCGCCGAAGATGGTTTACCGAAACCGGCTTTCAACGCATTCAAGCTGCTGCATCAGCTGGGCGATCGTCGGATCGTGAGCGTCTCGGGCGATTCTGACTCCGCGCTGGTGACCAAACGCGCGGACGGCGCGCTGGTCGTGGCCGTCTGGAA
>JBAVQT010000267.1:0-5235 GCA_049694295.1 Candidatus Acidiferrales bacterium | reverse complement strand
CCTTAAATCAGGGTCGAAAACGCCTCTTATGGGGCTTTGGTGGGGTCAAAAGGCCGAGTTTTTGTACAGGTGCGCAAGCGTGGTGGAAAACAGGGTTCCTGTGAATGAAAACCGGACGGAGAAAGTCGTCGACGAGAGCGAACGATGTGAAATTCAGAGAAAAGCTTCGATCCCGCGGCACGCTGACTCGCGCGAGTCAGAATAGGCCGCGGATGCCGCTTACCAGGAAGGCCAGGGAGGCGAGGAACATTACTACGGTGGCGGCCCAGCCTACTATGCGGAGATAGGCGGGCAGGCGGAACTTACCTACTACGGCGGCGTTGGCGGACATGATCATCAAGACGACCATTAGCGGGACGGCTACGATGCCGTTGAGCACGGCGGACCAATAGAGGGCGCGGATGGGATTGAGGCCCACGAAGTTCAGCGAGATGCCGATAACCGTGGCGGCAGCCAGAACCAAATAAAATTTGGGAGCCTGGCGCGCGGTCTTCTGAAGGCTAGCACGCCAGCGAAAAGTTTCCGCGATGGCGTAAGCGGCGGAGCCGGCGAGAACAGGCACGGCGAGCAGGCCAGTGCCGATAATTCCGAGAGCAAAAAGTAGAAACGCGAGATGGCCGGCGAGAGGCTGGAGCGCCTTGGCGGCGTCGGCACTGGTCTGGATGCCTTTGGCGCCACCGGCGGCGTGGAGGGTGACGGCGGTGGTGAGAATGATGAAGAAGGCGACCAGATTGGAAAACGCCATGCCCACGCGGGTATCGAGAGCAATGCGGCGGAATTGCGGGGCGGCCTGCGAAGGATTTTTATTCAGGGGCTGCTCGTGATGATTGAGGCGCACGTCTTCGGCCTCTTCGGAAGTCTGCCAGAAAAAAAGATAGGGGCTGATGGTGGTGCCGAGAACGGCGACGAGGGCCATCCAATATTCGGCTTTCCACGAGAAGGAAGGCACGAAAGTGGCGTGGAGCGCGGATTTCCACGGGACGTGGACTACGAAGGCGGTGGCGACGTAAGCGAAGAGCACTAGCGTGAGCCATTTGAGGTAGCGGACGTATTTTTTATAGGGGACGTAGACCTGGAGAAGGAGAGAGACGATGCCGAAGGCCAGCGCGAAGGCATTGAGCGAGCCGCCGAAGACCAACTGGGCGGCCGCACCCATGGCGGAGACGTCGGCGCCGAGATTGAAGATATTGGCGATGCAGAGGAGCGAGACGAGAGCATAGAGCAGCGGCCTGGAATAATGCTTGCGGAGATTTTCGGCGATGCCCACGCCGGTGATGCGCCCGAGGCGGCCGCAGATTTCCTGCATAGCGTCCATCAGGGGAAACGAAAACAGCATGGTCCAGAGCATGCCCATGCCGAATTGCGCGCCGACCTGGGAATAGGTGGCGATGCCGCTGGGATCGTCATCGGCGGCGCCGGTGATGAGGCCGGGACCGAGGCGCTGGAGAAAGGTGGCATTCTCCTCGGAAGGGCGATGGCGGCGCTTGGCGGCTTTTTCGTTTACTGAGGGCTGGGGCACGCAAGACTCCGTGAGATTCGATCGGCAGCTAAGATGATATTTATTGTAGAGCCTAACGATAGAGGTTGCGGAGCGGCATGGCGATGCGCGCGCCGGCCGAGGGTACCGTTGGAAGCGCCGCCTCAGGTGGTCAGCGTGAGGTTTCCGTTGGAAACTTCAGCGGGTCAATTAAGATGAAACCAGAAGGCGACTTTGAAGGGCGAGGGAGCGTGGCATGCATACGCCGCGGTACATCACGGAGAAGGGGAAGACGGGCAGGGCATTTGGGGCGTACCTGGATCTGCTGAACGCGGCGGACTGGATTCGAGAGGAGATGGGGCGGCAACTGGCGATGTTTGATTTGACGATCGCGCAATTCCGGGTGCTGGAGGCGCTGTGGCGCGAGGGGCCGCAATATCAACAGGCGATGAGCAACAAATTCAAGTGCAGCAAGCAGGCGGTGGCGCATGTGCTGAGGCGGCTGGAGCGCAGCGGCTGGATTGCGCGCGCGGAGACAACGCTGCCGAGGACGAAGGAGACGCGGAGGAAGTCTGGCGCGAATGCCAAGCGGGGACGGCCGATTACGGAGGTGCGGTTGACGGCGGAGGGGGAACGGCTGATTGGGCGCGTGTACCCGCGGCACGCGAAGCTGGTCAAGGCGGAGATGCGGGTGCTGGAAGGGCGGGAACAGTGGACGCTGAGCCGGATATGCCGGAAACTGGTGCAGGGGGATGTGCTGAAATTCTATAAAGAGATTCGGATGAAGGATTTGGAGGAGTTTACGGGGTCGGGGCGAAGGTAGGGATGGCGATGGTGGCGGGGATGCCCGGGCGATTTGGAGAAAAATGGGAGGGCGGAGATGGGGTTTGTGAAGGTTGGGAGAGTGGAGGACGTGGCCGCGGGAGAGATCCGGGAGTATGAGGCGGCTGGGAAGATGATTGCGTTGGCAAATGTTGGAGGTAAAGTGTTTGCTATCAGCAATGTATGCTTGCATCGAGGGGGGCCGCTGGGGCAGGGAGAGTTGGAGGGCGCGATGGTGACTTGCCCGTGGCATGGGTGGCAATTTGACGTGACGAACGGGAAATCGTGCATGAACGAGGCGGTGGGAGTGGAGACCTACGCGGTGGAAATTCGAGGCGATGAGATATATGTGGACGCGGGCTAACAGCACGCGGGGCAAGGGGTTGCGGCGGGGCGCGGCCGGGACGGCTTAACGCCGGGAGCAAGGACGGCAAAAAATTTCGCGATAAAGTTTTCCAATTCGTGGGCCATCCGTGTATATTTTGCGCGGCACTTTTTCCGGATGACGCAAGCCACCCTCAAGCCAAGACGCTGGTTACTCGCCGTGGATCCCCGGGTCTACCACTGGGACACCCTTTTTGTGAAGGGCAAGGAGATGTGGCGGCATGCCGGGAACAAACCGGACGCGCTGCGGCAGCTCAAGCAGATTCACAAGGGCGACCGCGCGCTGCTCTATCACGGAAAGCCGGAACACGCGCTGTACGCGCTGGCGGAAGTGAGCCGGGATCCGTATCCCGATCCGCATGAGCCGGACGCGAAAAAGATGGTGATGGATTTGCGGTCGATCGAGAGACTGCCGCGGCAGGTGACGCTGGCGGAATTGCGGGACAACCGGCTGCTGCGGAAAATAAAATTTTTGAAGAATACGCGGCTGACCATCGCCGCGCTGGCCGAAGAATAGTATGCGGAAATTCTGCGGATGGCGGGAATCGTGGCCGCGCCGGGAATTCCGCTGCCCTGATTTTTTTCGCCGGCCGTCTGCGGTATCCTCCCTTCGTGATTCGCACCCGCCAAAAAAGGAGCTCGCCATTATGATTTCACGCTGGAGCGTGTTTCCATTTATTTTTCGCGCAGTCGTGGTGGTTTCCGCGTGCGGAGCTTTTGCCATGGGAGGGACGCTGCGAGCGCAGAGTTCGCATCATGCGCAAGCGGGGCGGCCGGCGGTTGCGGCAGGCGGACTGCTCGCGGGGATCGCGACGGGACAGACGACGGTGGTGGACCTGACATACGCGATC
This sequence comes from Candidatus Acidiferrales bacterium, assembly GCA_049694295.1. GTDB lineage: Bacteria > Acidobacteriota > Terriglobia > Acidiferrales > UBA7541 > Palsa-295. Next base: position 1,701 of record JBAVQT010000267.1, on the reverse strand, counting down.
AACGACCACTCGCCGGCGTGGCCGGGCGACGATCATCCCTTCAGCGCGAAGGTGGTGGCCACGCCGCAGAAGGATGGCTATTTCGCGAGGACATTTTGCACGGCGGAACATTACGGGACGCACATGGATGCGCCAGCGCATTTTCCTCCGGGCACGACGACGCTGGACCAGATTCCGCCGACGCGGATGTTTGGACCGGCGGTGGTGATCGACGTTCGCAAGGAAGTGGCGAAAGACAAAGATTACCGGCTGACGCCGGAGCGCGTGGCGCAGTGGGAAACGGCGCACGGAAAGATTCCGGCGGGCGCGATCGTTTTTTTGCGCACGGGATGGGGAACGCGCTGGCCGAACCAGGCGCTCTATCGCGACATGGATGACGCGGGCGTGATGCATTTTCCGGGGTATTCGGTGGCGGCGGCGAAGGCGCTGATCGCGCGAGGAGTGAACGCGGTGGGAATCGACACGCTGAGCATCGATTACGGGCCGTCGAAAGATTTTGAAGTGCATCGCGTGACGCTGCCGGCGGGACTTTTTCAGCTGGAGAACGTGGCGAATTTGAGCATGCTGCCGGAAACGGGAGCGTTTGTGGTGGCGGCGCCGATCAAGCTGGAAGGCGGATCGGGCGGGCCGGTACGAATTTTCGCGCTAGTGCCGTCGCGGTAGAGTGGGATGGCATGCCGGAACTTCCGGAAGTCGAAACTGTTGCGCGGGGATTGCAGGCGGCGCTGCCGGGGCGGCGGATCGTGGAGGTGCGTCTGGGGAAGACGGACTTCATTGACGATCCGGCGGCGCTGGAGGCGGAGTTGCCGGGGCGTTGGGTGAAGCGAGTGCGGCGGTACGGGAAATTTTTGCTAGTGGAATTCGCGGCGGGCGGCGAAGCGGATGGCGGGGCGAGAACGAACGGGAAAACGGCGTCGCTGGCGCTGATGATTCATCTGGGGATGACCGGACAGGTGACGGTGTGCGCGGGAGGAGCGCCAGTAGCTCCGCACACGCACGCATTTCTGGCGCTGGACGATGGGCGCGAAGTGCGCTACACGGATATCCGACGATTCGGACGCATCTGCCTGCTGGATGAGCGGAATCGCGAGGAATTTCTCGAGCCGTTTGGGCTCGATCCGCTGGAAGCCAGCGAAGCGGAATTTCGGGCGGCGATTTCCGGGCGGCGGGCGCGGGTGAAGGCGCTGCTGCTGGATCAGAGCGTGCTGCGCGGCATCGGGAATATTTATGCGGACGAAAGCCTCTGGCGCGCGCGAATTCATCCGAAGCGGATTGGCGCGAATTTGAAGGGGGCGGAGATTGCGAGGCTGTATCGCGCGGTGCAGGCGATTTTGAAGGAGGCGATCCGGCTGCGGGGGTCGTCGATTTCAGATTACGTGGGCGCGGACGGGTCGCGGGGAGAATTTCAACTGCGGCATCGCGTGTACCAGCGGACGGGAAAGAAATGCGCGCGCTGCAGAGGAGTAATTCGGCGGGTGATCGTAGCGGGGCGGAGCAGCCATTTTTGCCCCAAGTGCCAGCGGACGCCGCGCGCGCGATCGCGGTGATTTGGTGGGCGGCTGGCGCGGTGAACCGTGAACTACGGCGCGGCCGCATCGCGTGAGGATGTGGCGCCCAGCAGCGGCGCGGCTAGCGCGAAGATGCGCTGGGCCCAGTCGGGGCGCTCGGTGGGATCGAGCCAGGTAACGCGCGCGCGGAATG
>JBAVQT010000266.1:0-2197 GCA_049694295.1 Candidatus Acidiferrales bacterium | reverse complement strand
GAGGAGCGGGGATCTCGCCAAACGGGCCTCCCGTTCTGCGGTCCCATCCAAATCCTTTGCCGGTTTCGAACTCCCAGCCCATGGAAACCTCGAAAGAGTCGCACAGAAAGGTATCCGAGCGGATGAGCGGGAGGGTTTCCGGCGAATGCGGTTCGTGGTCGCTCAGCCTTACTTTCCAGACGAATAGACGCTCGAGCTCTTCATCGCGTATCGCCAGGCAGGCTTGCTCGCACCCGAACTCCAGGGCCAATTCTCCCAGCATCTGGCGCACCGATTCCGTGAGGCCGCGATCAAACTGCAAAAGGCGCGTGACTTTCTCGAGGAACTGCTGGCGCGAAAGATGCTCGCGCTCGCGCGCTCCGAGAAATCCCATGCCCAGGCCGGAGACCAGAGTACCGAGGCCAATGGCGACCCAGTGCGTAGCGCCGTGCCATCCGAAGGCGTCCTGCAACGCTGCGCGGACGATGATCCCCGCCGAAGCGACGCAGACGACCGCGAGCATGGTGCGCATTTGGCCGCGCGTGGCCAGGGCGAACACCAGAAACAAGAACAAGAACCAGAAGGCCGCGAGAGATGGCGTCAAGATCAGAAACACGGCCACTGCGGCAAGATCCATCGCAAGCGGGATGCGCGCCCAGTCTTTGTGGGCGTAGCGCGCTGCAAGGATCGCGGCAAGCGCCAGCACCAAATACGCGCTCAAGAAAATTGCGGGGGCGCTGCGTGGAGGCTGCTGGCCGGTTTCGAGCAGCGCGACAAGCGCCAGCGCCGCCAGGATTGTGCGGGCCAGCGTTATCTGGCGTTCCAAATACAATCGTGTCGCGCTGTCGAGGGACATTGTGGCGGGCAATGGGTACAACCAAAGTCTAGCAAGACAGCGGCGAGCCGCAACCGCGTGTCTTCTTTTGGTAATCTCCCTCTCGCTCCAGGAAGTCCACGCGCAAACGGCGTGGTTGGCTGCCACGCCACGATCGCCCAGAATTCGGGGCGGCTGGGCTTGTCGCCGGCTCTTCTGGGCGGGTTCAAAAGAACCATGCGGCGCAGTTGACAGCAGGTGCATAATCGTTCGCGAGTTCGGGCGCGAGTTCGGGCGCGATCTCGCGAAATAGCGGCTGGCGTTCCAGACGATAGCAGCAAGCTGTGGCCAACACGTGGGCTCCGGGAGACTCGAAGCTTGGTGCAACGATATACGCGGGGAGAAGTGGGCCGCATTTTGGGATTGGAAGCGAACCGTCTCCGCTACTGGGAGCGCCTGCGTCTGGTTCGTCCGCGCGCGCGCTGGGGCGAACGCTTCTACAGCTTCGGCGATCTGGTGGCGGCACGCACGGTTCAGCGCGTCACGCAAAACCACATTCCCGCGAAGCGACTGCGTCACGCGGTGACGCTGCTGGAAGATCAGCTGGGCTCCGCAGCGCTGCCGCTGCACGAACTTCGGCTGATCGAGCAAGGCCGCGAAATCGCGGTTATCCCGCCTGGCGCGTCGAAACCTTTCAATCCGATTCGCCGCCAGTGGATGTTTTCCTTTGAGGCGGCATCCTGCCAACCTAAACTGAAACCCATGGCCACTCCTTCGGCTCGCGAACTTTTCGAAAGCGCTCTGGAATGCGAGCAGTCGGCCGAACTGCTTCCGCAGGCCGTGGAAAATTACCGGCAAGCGCTGGAACTTGCGCCCGACTGGATCGAAGCGCACATCAATCTGGGAGTGGCGCAGTACCAGCTGGGCCATCTGGCCGAAGCGCGCGATGCGTTCCGCGCCGCCGTGAAGCTCGATGGCGTCAACGGCATCTCGCTTTACAATCTTGGCTGCGTGCTCGAAGAACTGGGCGAGCTCGAACCGGCCATCGAGAATCTTCGCCAAGCCTCGCGAGCGATGCCTACCCATCCCGATGTGCATTTCAATCTGGCGCTGGCCTACGAGAAACAGGGCGATCGGCGCGCCGCCTCGGAGCAATGGGAGTCATATCTTCGGTACGCCCCCTCGGGGCCCTGGGCCGAGCAGGCCCGTGCGCGATTGCGGGAATCGTCGGCGCCTCGTAAACTCACTGCCCCCATCCCCTTCCCGAAAAAAGCGTAGCGAACTCAGATTTTTTGTCGTGCACGGCGTCCTTTTTGTGTTCATCCACGGGTGTATACCCCCTCCCTCTTTCCGCGATTAGAGAGGGTCGGTGATGATTGTTTTCAATGGGTTGGAGGGTGGTTC
>JBAVQT010000265.1:0-4018 GCA_049694295.1 Candidatus Acidiferrales bacterium | reverse complement strand
CATCAGGCTTCCCGCGCTTATTAACTCTCGCGGCTTCGCTTTCGGCATTCGAATTCCCAGCAATCCATCCGACAGCACCGCCACGCTGCGCTCCGGGTCCACTTCCGCCGGCAATTCGATCAGAGTGAATATCTCCGCCGGATTCGGATCCCCGAATTCCGCTGCTGCCTCGAGCGCCACATCGCGCAGTTTTTTTTCCAGCGCCCTGTCTCTCATTCGTTTCGCAGGCCCCTTCGCAATCGCGTGGCTCGTCGTTCGCGATCTCGCCGCGCTTCCCGCTGCATTCCTTCGCCGCGCCTCCGCTTTCGTCTCTGTCAAAATTGGCTTATCGGCCCATTCCTCGTCCCCCGAACGGCATCCTATGATCACCAGCCACCGCGCCTCGATGCCCACTTCCACATCTTCCCCGCTGAATCCGGGCAGGCTCGCGATCGCGCTCACATATTCCTCGCCCTCGCACAAATCCACGGGCACCCGGCCCAGTAACTCGTGTTCCGCGCTCAGCCAATCTTCCATCTCCTGCCCCGCCTGCCCGCCTCGTTCCACGAATTTCTCGTAAGCCCGCCGCGCCACGAAATCGTATGCTTCCAGCAGGCAGTCCGTCAGGTCGCGCCTCGTCACGCACTGCCTTTGCGCCGCGCTTGCATGTCCGATCGTATCCGCAGCTCTCATGTGTTCCTCTCCCGCCGCTCTCTCGAATTTCTCGCTCCCATCAAGTGCGGATTAGCCGCGCTGCCCCATGTTCCCCGTTTGCGCGGACTGGCTCCTCCATATCGCTCGTCTCCGCATTGTTTGCGCGCTCGGCTGATTCCGGCCTTTTCACCGCTTCATATTCAAACTCGCTTGGTATCCCACTGCTCGCCGCCGCGCCTCTCATCGTCAACATCGATTCGATTTCCGCCTCCAGCATTCGCGAATTCAATCCTCTTGCGCCCAGCGTCCTTTCACCGTTTTCCACCACCGGCAGCCACATGCAATTCTCCGAAAGCGAAATCCACACCAGCAGGCTCGCCCTGCGCTGCTCCACCTCCGGTATCAGTTCGTAGGCTCTCCCGTCCGCCAAATTTTCGCGCGCCAGTACCACGTCGTATCGCAGTCTCGGCAGCAGTGAGAAGGCTTCGCGCAGCGTCTCGGCCGGCTGAAATCCCCAGCCGTGCTGTTCGAGCCGCGCAAGCGAGGCTCGAGTGCTCGCTAGGATTGGACCCACCACAAGTATTCTGGATTCACTGGCGCACATTTCCACCCCTTCAAAGGGAAATGCGGCCTCGAGTGCCTCCACGGCAGCTCGCTTCAGCCAGCTGCGTGGCATTCGGAAGGTCTTTGCGGCGGCGTCGCTTTCGCGACTTAACGGAAGCTGCCCATCTCGCCAGAGCGCCCTGCGAGCGATTCGCTTCTTAAATCGAGCCTTCCCAAGCCTCGATCATCAGACTCGCCCGAACCAAACGCCCGATTGCTCGCGCCTTGGAGCTCGTTGCGATCTGCTTCGCGAGCGCCCGGCAAGATGGAACTATCGCCGGCATTCCCGATTTACCTATCGGGAAATCCAGCGCCAAACATTAGATACAAAACACCCTTCCAGCTAGTATCGGGAAATCTACAATTAATCTATCGCCTGTTTCAATCCGGAACAGTACCGACTCTCTCTTGCGGTCTTTGCTTACATCCACATCACCCACTCCCCACTCTTTTTCTCCCTCTCCCCGATAAAATACTTGACACCCCATTAACGGCAGAGTTACTGTCTCGTTCGCCGGACCTGGCCGGCAGTTTTTGCGTTTCTGTTCTGCGTTTGCCCGGCAGAAAGGGCTGGCATTTTCAGCTCTTGCATTTCGCCGTTTCCCACGGCTCGCATGTTCAGTTTCTAGGGAGCGGGGCGTTGGACCAAGAGTCTCGGCCAGGTACAAAATTGATCTCGACCTCCTCGTCGCGCCCTACTGCGATGGGCGAGGACGTTCCTTCCCCGCAAGATCCCCTTGGCGTTCCTTTTCACATCGCCTTTCTTCTTCAGTTTGATCCCTCGGCGACCTTGCAAAATCTCTGGATCGGCGATCCCGCTCTCCTTCCCCAGCCTCGTGAGCAGCTTCTCGGTCGCCACGTTGAGGACCTCGTCTTCTCGGGCGTCCTGCCTTCCGCGCTCCTCGCCGTCCAGGATGTTCTGCGCTCCGGCCTGCCGCGCCTGGTCGAATTCGATCTGCATCTTCCCTCCGGATACCGTTGGCTTCGTGCCGAGATTCTCGCCGTTTCTGCGCAGGATCAGCCGGTCGCCGCCGTTCACGCCATCATTCGCGACGCCACTCATCTCAAGAGCGCCAGCGAAAAACTTCGCCGCCAAGACTCCGTGCTCCAGCAATCCATCGACATCGCCGATCTCGGCACCTGGGAAATGGACCTCTCCACCAAAATCGTCGCCTTCTCCGATAGCGCTCTGCGCATGCTCGGCCTCGGCAATTCCGCCCGCCGCCTCGCGCTCGATCAGGCCTTCCTGTTATTTAATCCCGCCGATCGCCGCGCCATTCAGCACGATGTTAACGAAGCCATTGCTCGCAATCGTTCCTTCGATATCCTCATGCGCTACGTGCATCCCGATAGCGGCACCCACACCCTTTATGTCGGAGGCGTGCCTCTGCAGGATCCCGCTGGCCGCGTCGCCCGCATCGTCGGCGTCACCCAGGACGTAACCGCCAAGCGTCGCCAGCAGGAAAGGCGTCATAAGACCGAAATCCTCTTCGCTCAAGCTCAGGAGCTCGGCAACCTCGGCAGTTGGGAATACAGCATCAAGTCCCGCTCCTTCACCTGGTCGCCTCATCTTTTCCGCATGTTTGGTCTGCCCCCCGAAGACGCTCCGGTCTCGCTCGACCGCGCCTGCGCCCTTTTTCATCCCGATGATCGCGCCCGCGTCTGGCACGATGTCGAGACGCTTTGCGTCGAGCGCCGCCCCGTCGAGAACGTCGTTCGCTTCGTGCTTCCCGACGGCAGCATTCGCGTCTTTTCCTCCCGCGCCATTCCAGTTGAGAACTTGGCCGGGGAGGTCACCCTGATTCGTGGCATGTCCCAGGACATCACCGAAAGGCACACCGCCGAGGAGCAACTGCGGCAAACCCACGCTCTTCTCGCCGAGGCTCACAAACTCGCGCAGATCATTACGTGGGAGGCCGACCTGAAAACCGGCGAACTCACTCCTTCCCGCGAATTGTGCGAACTTCTCGGCGTGGATCCCGACAGTACCCCTCCGCCCCAGCGGCTTTTCTGGGGGCTCGTTCATCCCGACGATCGCGCCATGGTTGACCGCGACAACGCCAACGCCATCGCCTTCCGCCGCCCTTTCGATCACGAAGTCCGTTACCCTCTTCCTGACGGCTCGCTCCGCATTGTGCATTCCTGCGCCGTCCCCGTCCTTGATGAGTCCGGCAACGCCGTCCGCCTCATCGGCGTTTCTCAAGACGTTACCGCCAGCCGGCAAGCCGAAGATCGCCTCCGAAAGAATGAAGAGCTTCTCACTCACGCCGAACAGATCGCCGGAATGGGCAGTTGGGAAATGGATCTTCGCACTCTAGTCGTCGCCTGGTCGCATGAAGCCTACCGCATGCACAAGATCGATCCCGCCGATGGTCCCATCACCCGGGAGATATTCTGGAATCTCATGCATCCCGACGATCGCCCACGCGTCCGCGAAATCACCGAAGCGGCCATCGCCGCGCGGCGCCCTTTCGAGCACTCCGCGCGCTACATTCTCTCCGACGGCAACGTCCGCATCCATTTCGTCCGCGCCGTTCCCTTTACCGACAAGTCCGGCCAGGTCGTGCGCCTCATCGGTATTTTTCAGGACGTCACCGACCGTCGCAACGACGAAGAGGACCTTCGCCAGCTTTCTCAACAGCTCATGCAGCTTCGCGACCAGGAACAGCGCCGCATGGCTCGCGAGCTCCACGAAACCGCCGCCCAGAGCGCCGCTGCCCTCAAGATGACCCTCGCCCGCATTTCCGAATCTCTGCCCGCCGGTGACGACACGGTCCACGCC
>JBAVQT010000264.1:0-7666 GCA_049694295.1 Candidatus Acidiferrales bacterium | reverse complement strand
CGAAGCTGGGCTCGCTGGGCGGGCTAGTGATTATCGGATTGTGGTTTTCCACGGCGCTCGCGCACCAGGTGAATTTTGTGAACTTCTGGCGCCATGCCGGCCTGCGGGTGATGCATCCGTATCCGCCGGACCACGCAATTTGGACTATCGGCACGCTGACGCTGATAGGAGTTGCGATGGTCGGTTCGTTATTTTCGATGGATTCATGGAACAACGTCACCTTCACGGCTGCCGAGGTAAAGAATCCCAGGAGAAACCTGCCATTGGCGCTGGTCATGGGGACCGGGATTGTGGTGGTTCTGTACCTGCTTGCAAATCTTGCGTATCTGAATGTGCTGCCTATTACGGGAATCGCGAACGGTTCGACGGCGCTATCGCGGGGTATAGAATTTGCGGCAGACGGACGGGTGGCGACTGCCACGGTGCAAGTGATAATCGGACCCCTGGGGGCGATCGTGATGGCGATCGCGATTTTGATTTCGGGGTTCGGATGCAACAACGGATTGATCCTGTCCGGTGCGCGAATTTATTACGCGATGGCCAAGGACAAGCTTTTTTTCCGATCCGCGGGCAACGTCAATCATCATCACGCGCCGAGCGCGGCGCTGATCGTGCAATGCGTGTGGGCGTCAATTCTTTGTCTTTCGGGCACCTACAATCAGCTGCTGGATTTCCTGATCTTCGCGGTGCTGATCTTCTACATTTTGACGTTTACGGGACTCTTCGTGCTGCGCGTGAAGCGGCCGGAGATGGAGCGGCCATACCGAGCGTTCGGATACCCGGTATTGCCCGCGCTGTATTTGCTGATGGCGGTGTTTATTGAGATTCAGCTGCTGCGGTATAAGCCGCAAAACACCTGGCCGGGCCTGATTATTGTGGTGCTGGGCATTCCCGTTTATGCGATCTGGCGCTATGTGTCTCGCAGGTCAGCCGCCTAAGAATTGTTGGATCGCCGTCGAGGTTGCGAAACAATGGTTCGCTCGTCCGCCCAGAAAACGCTGAAGTCATCGGTGCCGCTCGCGGAGACGCTTAAGATCGGCGTGGTGGCGCGGCAACTGGGCATTTCCGCCTCGATGATTCGCGCGTGGGAGAAACTGGGACTGGCGCGTCCGCTCCGAACCAATAGCAGCTACCGTCTTTATACATCGGAAGATGTCCGAGTTCTGAAGCGCGCGGTCTATTTGCGCAAGGTGCTTGGCTTGAATGTCGCGGCGATAATCAGCCAACTGAAGCAGGAAGGGCTTTTGTCTCGCAACCGGCCGGCCTCGGTCGGGAGCGGTCTGGCCATCGGACCTCGATTGCGGAAAATTCGCGTCAAGCGGGGAGAGTCTCTGGCGGATGTAGCCAGTGCGGTGGGGATATCGGTGGGATTCATAAGCAGCCTGGAGCGCGCTCAGGTGAGCGCATCGATCGGAATCATGCACAAGCTGGCCCAGCACTACGGGCTCAACCTGCTCGACTTTTTCAATACGGTGGAAGCTGCCACGCCGCTGGTCAAATCGAAGGACCGCAAGCTGCTGCCCGGAGGCCCGGGAGTTGAGATGGAGCTCCTGGCGTGGGGCAAGATCATTATGGAACCGCACATGTTCCGGGTCGCGCCGCAGGCGGGCAGTCCCGATTTCTATTCGCACCAGGGAGAGGAATTCCTGTACGTGATCAGCGGAGAACTGGTGATCCATCTGCAGGAAGCGCCATACCATCTGGTTGCGGGCGACAGCTTCTACTTCGAAAGCAGCACTCCCCATCGGTGGATCAATCCCGGCAAAGTCGAAACGATACTTCTCTGGATCAATACTCCGCCTACATTCTAGGGCCGCCCGGCGAGACGATCTGGGCAGCCTCGGTGTACTGTCCGGGATTTGATTTTTTATCGCAAGATTCAAAAGCCGCCACCATAGAAACAGGCGTCGATCGCGACAACACGGCAGTTGCCGCGAGCTGGCCGTTCGCGACGGCTGTGCCGGAGGGATTTTTTGACGGGCGAGGTCACTACCGAGGCGCTCTTCCGGCTTGACAGCCGAGGCGGGGTTTTTATAAGTTTGCACAGTTCTAGTAGGGTTTGTGCGCCCGCCTCCGATCCTTGGCGGGTCGCGCGAGAATCAAAAAAGGCCACGAATGAGTTCTAACGCGCGCGACCGCGAACTTGGCATGGATCGGCCGATCAGCCGGCGCGATTTCATGAATGGCGCGGCGATGGCGATCGGTGCGTCTTTCATTCCGGGCCTGGGAAGCTCCAGCTCGGCTCAATACGCCGAGCCACAAAATCGCTCTGGATACGACCCGCCTGTATTGACCGGCCTTCGTGGAAGCCATCCGGGCTCGTTTGAAATCGCCCACAGCTTGCGTGACGGGACGTTTTGGCAAAATGCCGGCACTCCAATCGAGACGCACGAAACTTATGATTTGGTTGTGGTAGGCGGCGGGATCAGCGGACTTGCGGCAGCTCACTTCTTTCGCGAACGCGCGGGGAAATCGGCGCGCATCCTGATTCTCGAAAATCATGATGATTTCGGCGGCCACGCAAAGCGGAACGAATTTCATCTGGGCGGCCGGTTGGAACTGCTTAATGGCGGGACGCTGGGGATCGATAGCCCCACGCCTTATAGCCCTGAAGCGGACGGACTGATCCGCAAGCTGGGGATCGATCCGCCCGCGTTTCAGAAAAAATACAGCTATCCCGAGGCATACCAATCTCTGGGTCTGCAGGAAGGCATTTTCTTCGACAAGGAAACCTTTGGCATGGATCGCCTGGTGGTCGGATCGCCTGGGCGCTCCTGGGAAGGAGGACGCGCGCCTTCGATTTCATGGGCGGAATTTCTCGCCAAGACTCCACTTTCGGCCGCGGTGCAGCGCGATGTGGCGCGCATCGAAGAAGCAAAGACCGATTACATGCCCGGCCTGACGTCCGCGCAGAAGAAGGACCGATTGTCGCGCATGAGCTACAAGGATTTCCTGTTGAACGTGGCGAAGGTCGATCCCGGTGTAATTCCGTTCTATCAAACGCGCACGAACGGCGAATGGGGCGTGGGAATCGATGCGGAGCCCGCGCTGGATTGCTGGGCGCTCGGGCTGCCGGGATTTCAAGGGATGAATCTGGAACCGGGAGCCGCGCCGCGCATGAGCTATACGGCGGCCGGCTACGCGAATGGAGGGTCGTATCGATTTCATTTTCCCGATGGAAACGCTTCGATCGCTCGCTTGCTGGTGCGCGATTTAATTCCGGCAGCGGTCCCGGGGAACACGGCGGAGGATGTGGTAACGGCGCAGGTGGACTACAGCCAACTCGACCGGGAGGGATCGGCGGTCCGGATCCGGCTGAACAGCACCGTGGTCGGCACGCGAAACGTCGGCAGTCCGTCGGCGGCGCGCAATGTCACGGTGACTTACGCGAGCGGAAAGCAGGCGTTCACGGTTCGCGCGAGCGGCTGCGTCATGGCCTGCTGGAATATGGTGATTCCCTATCTGTGCCCCGACCTGCCCGCCAAACAAAAAGAAGCGCTGCATTACCTCGTGAAAGTACCGCTGATTTACACGAGCGTTGGAATTAAGAACTGGACCTCGTTTCGGCGCCTTGGCGTGCAGAGGGTGACCGCCCCAGCAGGTTATTGGGAGGGAATCAGTCTCAACTGGCCCATGAAAATGGGGGCTTATGCGACCTCCATGACTCCGGACGAACCCATTCTGTTGCATCTCAGCAGGGCTCCGTGCAAGCCCGGCTTGCCGGTGCGGGATCAGCAGATCGCCGGCCGGTACGAAATTCTGGCGACGACTTTTGAAACTTTCGAGCGCAACGTTCGCGACCAGTTGCAGCGCACGCTGCATGAGGGCGGGTTTGATGCAGCGCGGGATATCGAAGCGATCACGGTTAATCGCTGGCCGCACGGCTACGGCTACGAGTACAACCCGCTGTTTGATCCCGATTGGCCCGAGGATGAACGGCCAAACGTGATTGGAAGGAAGCGCTTCGGACGTATCACGATTGCCAATTCCGATTCCGGAGCCACCGCTTATACGGATGTGGCGATCAATGAGGCATATCGTGCCGTGAATGAATTGCTAGCGGATTAGAGCGGCGCGGGGACTGGGAATTCATTGCGCTTACGTGAGGGAAGCCGTGAAACCGCAACTGGAAGGATGGTGCTGCTATGACCGGCGACGATCGCAGTAAGGCGCGAGATCGCGAACTGGGAATGAAATGTCCGATTACCCGCCGCGATTTCTTGAACGGTGTGGCGATTGGGGTGGGAGGCGCGTTTGCTGGCGCGGCCATTCCCGGACTGGAGTGGGCGGCTGAAGCTGCCGATCGACTGCCGCAGGACGCGCCTGGCTACTACCCTCCGGCGCTGACGGGCATGCGCGGCAGCCATCCGGGTTCGTTTGAGGTGGCGCACGCCGTACGCGACGGGGATTTCTCTCCGCGAGCCGGGGAGCCCACTCGAGACGACGAAACGTTTGATCTTGTTGTAGTCGGCGGCGGGATCAGCGGACTCGCTGCGGCGTATTTCTACCGCAAGCTCGCCGGCAACGGTGCGCGCATCCTGATTCTCGACAACCACGACGATTTCGGCGGGCACGCGAAGCGCAACGAATTTCGTCCGGGCGGCCGCATGCTGCTGGCCAACGGCGGCACGTTCGCGATCGAATCTCCGTTTCCTTACAGCAAAGTAGCGCGAGGAGTTCTTACCGATCTGGGGATCGATCCGCCGGCTCTGGCAGCCAAGTGCGTGGATCACGACGTTTACCGCGGTCTTGAGCCGGCGGTGTTTTTCGATAAAGAAACATTTGGAACGGATCGCCTGGTGGTTGGCAGGCCTGGTGGCCGGAGGGGAGGGGAAGGCGCGGCTGCGGAAGCGTGGACAGGTTTTCTGGCGAAGACGCCGCTTTCAGATGCGGCACAGCGTGATATCGCGCGCATTCAAACGGCCTCCGTAGACTACATGCCGGGCATCCCACAAAGCGAAAAGAAGGACCGGCTGACGCATATGAGCTATACGGATTTCCTCCTGAAGGTCGTCAAGGCGCATCCCGACGTGGTTCCGTTCTATCAGACGGAGACGCACGGCCTGTACGGCGTTGGAACGGACGCCGTTCCCGCGCTCGATTGCTGGGCCATCGGATTTCCGGGCTTTCAGGGGATGGGCCTCGACCGAGTGCCTACGGGCGGACGCCTGAGCTTTACCGCACTGGGCGCTGTTACGCCGAGAGACAGCGAGTACATGTTTCATTTTCCCGACGGCAACGCCTCGATCGCGCGGATGCTGGTGCGCTCCCTAATTCCTGATGCGATTGCGGGGCACACCGCGGAAGATGTCGTCACGGCGAGGGCCGACTACAGCAAACTCGATCACAGCAGTTCGCCAACAAAGATTCGCGTGAACAGCACGGTGATCCGCGTTCGGCATCTGGGAGATCCCACCTCGGCGAAAGAAGTGGAGATCACGTATTCGACGCCGCAGAAGCAAATATATAAGGTGCGGGGCAAGGCAGTGGTCATGGCCTGTTGGAATATGGTGATTCCTTACGTGTGTCCGGAGCTGCCGGAGAATCAAAAGGAAGCGTTGAAATATGGCGCCAAGGTGCCGCTGGTTTATACGGCAGTGGCCGTCAAGAATTGGTCGGCGTTCTCGAAACTGGGAATGCAGCGCGTGGCCACACCGGGTATGTATCATTCAACTGTGGGACTCGATCTTCCCGTCAGCGTGGGGGAGTATCAATGTCCGAAGAAGCCAGAAGACCCAATGCTGCTGCGAATGCTGCGCACGCCTTGCCAGCCGGGACTGCCCGCGCGCGATCAGCAGCGGGCCGGACGTTACGATTTATTGGCCACATCGTTCGAGACGTTTGAACGGAACATTCGCGACCAGCTCCAGCGCGTGCTTGCGCCAGGGGGATTCGAGCCGGCGCGGGATATTGATGCGATCACGGTGAATCGCTGGCCGCACGGGTACGCCTACGAGTACAACCCTCTGTGGGATCCCGAATGGCCAGCAGGAGAATCGCCATGCGAGATCGCCCGCAAGCAGTTTGGCCGGATCACCATTGCCAATTCGGATGCGGCGGCTGCCGCCTATACGGACCAGGCGATCGATCAGGCCTACCGAGCTATTCAGGAGATCTCCGCGTCTGAAGGAAGCAACTCTCGCGCGGATTATTTCAATTCGGGGGACGGCGTCCGCAGCGGGAAATCAGCGGTCACGGGTGCTTAGCGCGCTTTCGAGGAAGAAAACGGCAGAGACGGAACGACCGCGTCTTTGCCTCGCTGAGCATCGCGACTCAAAGCGTCGAATACACCACCCGCACAAAAGCATCGCCGTTGAAAAAGCTCTTGCCCCAAGTCGCGTCCAGGTCCGAAAACGGTTTGCTCGCCGCTATTTCGTCGGCCGATTTGCCGGCGGCGACAATCATCCCGTCGATTTTTCCGCCGGTGCTGGCGTCGATGACCGGGCAAAAGCCGTTAAAAAAAGGTATCGCCCATGTGAATCACGTGGGCCTGATCATCTTACGAAGCTACCGTCGTCTCAATAAGACCGGTCGCGCATCTTCCCGTCATTGTTTCAAATAACGAAGTGCAACGCTTCCTGATTTGGAAAGTGTGGACTCGACAAGCTTCAGGTGTCTATTTTCCGATAGGGTTACATCTTCAAACAGCCGCCGTCCTTTTCCGGCAAAGACCGGCGCAATGACAATCCGGTATTCATCAATCAAGCCGAGCTGCATTAGTTGTGAAGGCAGATCGACACCACCGACAAGAATATTCTTGCCCGGTTGTTCTTTCAATTTAAGTATTTCCTCGCGAAGATCGCCGCGAACAATCCTTGTCTTTCCATCTTCAACCCGCTCTAACGATCGCGAAAAAACAACGATGTTGCAGGCGTCAAAGGCCCGAGCGAATTCAATATCTACGTCTCTGTCATCCTGGCTTTTCGCGATATCGGGCCAATACGGAACCATCAATTGATACGTCTTGCGCCCGTAAACCAGCAGGTCAGCCTCGCGCACCAGCTGTACGAAGTAGTCCATCAACTCCTCATCAGGAACCGACTTGGTGTGGTCGCAGCATCCGTCCAGCGTAATGTTGATTGCGTAGATTAGCTTTCTCATGGCTCTTTCTGCCCCCGTGTTGTCTTTCATTCTTCTCCCGCGTACTCTAACCAATTCTCAAAAGTTCCGCTAACGGGAAAGTGGCGAACTATGTCGGAAAAGGGTCAAACTCGAAAATCCATGTTCTCGGTGCAGAATATGGAAGAACTGCGCCGTCTCTACGAGAGCGATAGGCCCGTGCTGGCCTATGAATTCAAGAGGCGGATGATCGAGGGCTGGACGCCAGAGCACAGTCACCACCGCGGGCAACTCGTCGCACTGACCCAGGGGTTGCTCATCGTGGAAACAGGAAACGAACGATGGATGTTTCCCTCCCAGCGTTGCGCATGGACTCCACCAAATTGTAAGCACGCGGCGCGTTCTGTCGGAGGCGCCGCTGGCACGATGGTCGACTTGTCTCCGGAGATGTGCCGCGGACTACCCAAGACGCCCTGCGAGTTCAATGCATCGGAGCTATTGTTCGCCATAGTTCATCGTATGGTCCGTTGGGACCTCCGCCAACCGCTCAACACGACGCAGAAGCGCTTAATCGCAGCGCTTCGTGATGAGATTCGACGACCTGACC
>JBAVQT010000263.1:0-5702 GCA_049694295.1 Candidatus Acidiferrales bacterium | reverse complement strand
GCAAGCGACCGTGACAAGCCCCGCGGCGCGAACGCGAATCCTGCTGATCGAGGACGAAGCATCGGTGGCCGCGTTTTTGCGCGTCGCGCTGGAGCGCCGCGGCTACGAAGTGGTGCCCGCGGGATCGGCGGCGGAAGGCCTGGAGAAATTGGCGGCGGAAGAATTTGGCGGCGTGATTTCGGATTTCCGGACGCCGGGCAGGATGACGGGAGCGGACGTGCATGACTGGCTCCTGAATAACCGCCCGGAATTGAGTGCGCGAATTATTTTCATCACCGGCGATACGGCCAGCGACGAGACGCTCACGCTTCTCGCGAGGTCCGGCACGCCGTGTGTCGAAAAACCCTTCCGTGTGCATCAGCTGATGGACGCGGTCGAGAAAACGATTGGGAGACCATGAGGGAAGAACAGAGTTTGCGATTCTTGATTGTGGACGACGAGCAAAGCATCCGCCGCCTGTGCATGACCGTGGGACAGGGCCTGGGCTACGTGTGCAGCGAAGCGGAATCGGCCGAGGCGGCGCTCGAAGTGCTGGAAACGGCGCCTCCGGACATCGTGGTGACCGACCTGAAGATGCCGAGCCTCTCAGGCGCGGAGCTGCTGCGCAAGATCAAGGACCAGTTGCCGCGCTGCGAGGTGGCCATCATGACCGGGCATGGCTCGATCGAGTCGGCCGTGGAAGCGATGCGCCTGGGCGCGTACGACTACATCGAAAAACCATTTCGCGTGGAAAAGCTGCGGCAGTTGCTGCAGCGCATGGCGGAGAAATCCCGCCTGGTCACCGAAAATCAATTCCTGCGCGACCGCGTGGATGCCGACACGCAGCTCGACGGAATCGTGGGCACGTCCGCGAAGATTCAGGATGTGATGCGCATGGTCTCGCGTCTGAAAGACACGCGCACTCCCGTGCTGATCACGGGCGAAAGCGGCACAGGCAAGGAGCTGGTAGCGCGCGCGATTCATTTTCGCGGACCGCTGGCGCAGATGCCGTTCGTGGCCGTGGATTGCGGTTCGCTGGTGCCAACGCTGATGGAAAGCGAACTCTTCGGACACGAGAAAGGTTCGTTCACCGGCGCGCTGAGGTCGAAGGCTGGCCTTTTTTACGCGGCTAACGGAGGCACGATTTTCCTGGATGAGATTGGCGAGCTGCCGCTGGAGATGCAGGCCAAGCTGCTGCGGGTCCTGCAGGAGAAAGAAGTGCGGCCGGTGGGCAGCAATGAAAAAGTTCCAGTGGATGTGCGGGTGATCGCGGCGACCAACCGCGACCTGGAGGCTTCCTACCGCGGCGGAACATTTCGCAAGGACCTGTATTTCCGGCTCAACGTGGTGACGGTGCATCTGCCGAGCCTGCGCGAGCGGCGCAGCGATATTCCGCTGCTGACGCATTGTTTTCTGGATCGCTACGCAGCGGGCGAGCACATCCAGATCACTCCGTCAGTGGTGAAGAGTTTTTTGCAATACGATTGGCCGGGCAACGTCCGGGAGCTCGAAAATTGCATCGCTCGCGCCGTCGCGCTGGGGGATCACCAAGTGATTGACGCGGCGGACCTGCCGCCGGCGATTCGCGCGGTGCCGGAAAGCAGCGTGGGCGAACTCGATGTGGCGGCGCTTTCCACCACGGCCCTGGCGGATTTGGAGCGCATGACGATTTTGCGCGTCTTCGAGCAGGCCGGCGGCGATAAGGCGCTGGCTGGACGGATGCTGGGCATCAGCCGAGCAACGCTGTATCGCAAATTGAAGCGCTACCACATTCCGTTGCGCAATTCGCACAAAGAGCAGATCGCGGCCGCTTCCTGAGGGCGGGTGAGAATTTCAAGCAGCGCCGCGCGCCGCGATGAGACGCGGACGGCCCGCGTGTTTCTCGATGGTGAGTGAGACGGATTTGTGTCAGCCTGAGACACCGGTAAGACATTGCGATAAACCCGCCGATTTCATCTCCCAATAAATCAGATAGATAGCGGACCGCCGCGATTCCAATCTTTGGCCGCGGTCGTGCATTTCTTTCTGCGGAAGATTTCCGCTTTCGTCCGCCTTCGCGCGTCCGCGCAGCTTTTTCGCGGCGCGAATCGCGGCGGCCGGAGACGACGAAAGGACTTACACGCTGGTGCCACGCGGGGTGCAAAGCGCGATTTTGTCCGCCGGGGAAACCTGCGTCGAGAAGCTGTCGCAGCTTTTTCCGAGCGTCACAGCGGTGCGAATTCCCGTGCGAGTGCTGACGCAAGGGAGCAGCCGCCGGAGATTGCAGGAGAAGACGGTGATCGAATTCGGAACTTCGCGGGAAGTGCTGTTCGCGACCACGCTGCCTCTGGAATTCGAAGACCGGTTGCGGCTGTTGAATTCCGACGGATCGCTCGACGCGAATGCCACGGTCGTCGCAGTGCGTTATCACGAAGGCCGAAAAGCAGTTGCCGCGCGATTCGCGGGTGAAGTGGCCAACTGGATCATCAAACCATGACTTTAAAGGCCCCCATGCCAATCAAAACCAGTCCTCCGAAAAATCAGGCAGATGCCGCATCGCAGTGGAATGAAGCGCGGCTGGCCTATCCGCTCTACGCAGCTCTGGCCGCGCAATTCCAGTTTGCCGCGCTGCCGCACCCGGCGGGAGAATTGCCGCCGGTTCGTCCGACGCGCGAGGTTTTTGACGCCGACCTGAAATGGCTCGACGCGATTGACGAAAAGGTGCGCGCCTACCAGATCCGGCAGCTGCCGTCGGAAGTTCTAAACGCGAACGAGCCGGCTCTGCGCGCTTTCGTGCAGCGCCAACTCAAGAAGCCTGACAAGACGCTCGCGGATCGCGACAAGATCGACCTGCTGCTGGTGCAGTATTTCGCGCTGTGCGCGCCCGAGGAACTCTACCGCAGCGAAATCGAGCTAGCCGATGTGGCTCGCGTCTTGCAGCCGGTGCTGGCCGAAGCAGACGCCACGCCGCTCGAATGGTGCGCGCCGCTCGACAGCATTTACGAAACGCTCGAATCCTGCAGCAGCCTGCGCGACTTGATGGAACACGGGCTACTCGAACAGGGACGTCTGTTGAAGGATTCGGCTGGAGCGATGTTCTACGATCCCGCGGCTCTGGTGGCCTTCTGCCGCTTCAATTTCCTTCTCCGCCGAGCGTTCATTCGGCTGCTGCATGCGGATATGAGCGCGGTGAAGCAATCCGTGGCAGCGCTGGAAGCCAGCGGCGTGAAAACGGTGGACTGCCGTCGCGCCGGATTTTCCGCCGCGGAAACCACCACGCAACTTGCGTACTACGCGGACAGTTGGCGGCAACCGTTTCACAAGGACTATACGGAGAGCTCGGTAACGCGCACATTCGAGCAACTGCTGGCGCTGCGCGCCGATCTGGAGGAAGCGCTGGTGCGCGTGCGCTTCGGCGGAGCATCCGCGCCGGCGCCGGCGCTTGCCCAAGAGGGCGGCGCGGCCGCAAAGAAATCCGACAGCGGCGCGAAAGCGCCAAACGTGAAGGCCTCTGTGGCGCCGCCGCTGGTGGCCGCGTCCGCTTCACCAGCCGCGAACAAATCTGCGAGCCCGAGTCCGTCCCAAACTGCGGCTAGCACGCCATCCGCGGCTGCCGAGCCGCCGCTCGCGGTTAGCCCTGCGGTTCCCGCGAAAGGTTCCGCGAAGAGCTTGGCGGGCGTGGAAGCGCCGGCTCTGCCTCTCGAAGCCGAGAAAACGCTGGAGGCGATTTGGGAGCAGTTGATAGCGGCGCCGCCTTCGCGAGGGCGCTCGATGTCCACGATTGTGCTGCAAGACACCAAGGTGCTGCTCTCGTCGTGGGAAGTAGCGGCGTTCGTCAGCGAAGGCGACCAGGAAGCGGAAGATTTGCGCCGCGCCGTGGTGGCTCGCGCGCAACTGGCTGTGGCCATGGATGAGCGCAAGCGTTCGGGCGATCTGACCAATCTGGGCGCGGCGCTGGAGCACGCTCGCAACGAAGTTTCCTATTTTCAGGGCCGCGTGGAAGTAGCCAAGCGCGCGAAAAACACCGAAGCCGCAGTGAATCTGGGAATCAGCACGAAGCGGCTGCTGTCGTTTATCGAAGAATCAGAAAAGCTCCAGCCCTGAGCGGCGGAGCATCGGGGGTCACTTGAATCACGGCAGCGTCCTGATCGTCTCCGACGACACGGAATTTGCGCGCATGGTGGCGGCCCGCTGGCGGGCCGAGCGCCACGTTCCAGAAATCACCCTGGCGACAAGCGATGTGTGGCATGCGGGCAGCGCGGCGGGGAATGCTCTGGTGATTGTCGGTCCGGTGCGCGAGGGGAAAGCGGAGTCGATTCTATCGGCATTGAGCGCCGCGCACGGCATCGTGAGCGTGTATGTGCCCAGCGAAACAAACGACGGAGCAACGCTGCGGGCGAATTATCCGCACGTGTTGGTGGTTCCGCAGCAGGACGGCTGGACGGGCACGCTGATTCTGGTGGCGGGCGAAGCCCTGCGCCGCGTGGAGGCGGCGGGCCGGGCCCAGCGAGCGGAACGAGTGGCGCTGGAATGCCAGGGGCACGCGACGCTGGGGCAATACATGCTGGACATGCGACCGAGCGTGAACAACGCGCTGACTTCGATGGTTGGCAACGCGGATTTGCTGCTGCTGCAGCCCGGGGGAATTTCGGGCGATTGCCGCGAGCAGATTGAGACCATTCACGTGATGGCTTTGCGGCTCAACGAGATCATGCAGCGATTCTCATCGCTGGCGGCCGAGGTGCGAGCCAGTGAGAAAGAATCTCACGCTGAGACGCAAACCTCGGTGGTGCGGACTGGAGGAGGACCGAGGCTGGTGATGTAGCGGCACGCAAGCGCAAGAAAGAAAAGCGGTTTGCACTTGAGTCGCAAAACGCGAAAACGGTTTGGGGCGTGGCGAGCGACTTGCACACTCCTGAATGGATTTTGCTGTGCGGAGGAGAACTGTGTTGAAGAAGATTTTGATTGTGGACGATTCGGTGGCCGAAGTTCACCTGATGCAGACATTTCTACAGCAGGGCGGCTTTCATTCCGTGGGTATTTCGGACCCGACGAAGATTGAAGAAGCGATCGAGGAAGAGCGGCCCAACGTGATTCTGCTGGACGTGGTGATGCCGCAACGCAACGGCTTTCAAGTCTGCCGCGATTTGAAATCGCAGGGAGCGTACTCGAACATCCCGGTGATTTTGGTGACCTCGAAGACAGCGCCGAGCGACCGCTACTGGGGCGAGCAGCAGGGCGCGAATGGATACGTTGCGAAACCATTCACGCCGGATGAACTGATCAGCGCGGTGAAGAGGTTTGCCTGATGGCGCATGACGCGGAAAACGCGGCGTGGCACGCGGAGCTCGATGGCGGCGAATTCCTCGACGGCGAGGGACCGTCGGAAGAGCGGCGACCGGAGCGGCAGTATTGCGTGTTCCGCGCGGGCCGCGAGCGATTTTGTCTCTCGGTGCTGGAGGTGGAAGAGGTGGTGGATTGGCCCATCGTGACGCGCGTGCCGCTGGCGCCGGCGTTTCTGATGGGGATTTTCAATCTGCGCGGCACGATCGTGCCGCTGGTGGACATCGCGTTCACCGAAGGACGCAGGCCGGGGTTGCTGCCGAAGCATGTGGTGGTGGCGGCGATCAAGGGCGATACGGATCGCGACGATTTGCGGCTGGGGATTGCGACGGACGAAGTGATCGGCACTTTTTCGGCGAGTGAAGAGGCGCTGCTCGATCAGGCGCCCAGCGACGTACCTC
>JBAVQT010000262.1:0-4234 GCA_049694295.1 Candidatus Acidiferrales bacterium | reverse complement strand
GCTGAACACCGACGGCAAGAGCCTCGCGGTGGTGCTGGCCGATCTCAATAACGATGGCTGGCCGGACATTTTTATTGCCAACGACACGCAGCGAAATTTTCTCTATTTCAACAATCAAGACGGCACTTTCAAGGATGCCAGTTACACGTCCGGCGCAGGCTTCAGCGAAGACGGCCGGCCCGAATCCGGAATGAGCGCGGATGCGGCCGACGTAATGAACAACGGCCTGCCGTATCTCTTCGTCAGCCACCTCGATTTCGAACTCAACCGCCTCTATCGCAATAACGGCGATGGAACATTCACCGACGACACCATTGCCTCCGGCCTGGCTCAGACCAACATTCTCAAGAGCGCATTTGGGGCGCGCTTTTTCGATTTCGATAACGACGGATGGCGCGATCTGCTGGTCATCAACGGCCACATCCTCGACAATATTGCGCTCTACCATCCCGAAGTCGCCTACGCCGAGGAAAAGAAGCTTTATCGCAACACCGGTGATGCCAGCTTCGTGGACTCGACCAAGACCGAAGGCGCAGATTTCCGCGCGCCGCGCGTGGGCCGCGGGCTGGCCGTCGGGGATTTCGACAACGACGGCTGGCTCGATTTTCTGGTGAACAATAACGGACAGGACGCTCAACTTTTCCGCAACGACGGCGCAGCCAGTCCGGCTGCGCGCGGCAACCACTGGCTCGGCGTCAAACTGGTGGGCACCAAGAGCAATCGCGACGCTATCGGCGCGCACCTTAAGCTGGTGGCCGGCGATCTTACCAGCTACGACCAGACAAAGGGCGGCATGAGCTACATGTCCGCGCAGGATCCGCGGATTTATTTTGGGCTGGGAAAACGCAATCGCGTGGACTCGCTCGAAATCTGGTGGCCCAGCGGCTGGAGAGAGACTTTGTCGAATATTCCGGTGGATACGATCATCACCGTCGTGGAAGGCAAAGGCGTCTACTCGAACACCTTTCCGCCGCTGCGGCGCAAGTAGATTTTTCGATCGCCGAGATTTTGCGCACGGAAGAAATGCGGCATGACAGTCTCGTAAGCGGGCCGGATCTCTCTTGAATGAAGTTGTCGCTGGAGAAGTGCCGTCGTCTCGCCAGGCTATTGCGAAATCACCGTTACCGTCACGCTCGCCGTGGTGCGGCCGAATTCGTTCGTGGCCGTTAGTGTGTAGGCGGTCGTCTGGCTCGGTATCACTGCCACGCTGGTGCCGCGCACGGTCCCAATCTGAGGAGACACGATCAGATACGATGCGCCGGTCACGGCCCAGCTCAGAGTTACAGGAACTCCGGCGGTGGTTGTAAGCGCGCTGGCGCTGAAATTGCCAATGGCGGGAGCGGCGCCTGCCGGCAGGTTCGATTGCGTGTAAATTGGATTCATTTGCACGACGTCGAAATCCGCCGCGGTCACGTTGGCTAGCTGATGAAGGTCGTCGTTGTCCCAGCGATCGTCGGGCGCGCCGCTGATGAACATGTTTGAGCCGTTGTCGGCCATTATCATTCCGTACTTCTGAAGAGCGCGCAGAATCACCTGGTTGGTTGCCGAATATCCCGAAATATCGAAGTCGGCTTTCAATCGCAAGCGCATGCCCATGGGCGCCGCGTTCGCGTTCGTCGAATTGGCGGCCCAATGCGACGCGGGCGGCACGAAGGCCGCGCGGCTGGATTGCAGCGTAAATCGCAGGGCGTGGTTAATAGCACCGCTGGCCACTTCATCGTAGCGCGCGAGGCCGGGGAAGATCGGCAGCCCCGCGGCATCCGCGGATGTCCAGGTGAGCGGCCGCTTCTCGTCGCTGGACATATCCCACACCGCAGCCGAAGCCGCGTTCCAGGTTCCGCCGGTTCCCGCTGCCGCATTGTAGAGTTCGTAGAGCCAGCAGTTGCTTTGATCCAGCACCAGCACGTGCCGGTCGCCGTCTCCGGGGCTCGGATATCCTTCGATGGGGGCGTTCGCCGGGACAGGCATAGGCCCCGGATCGCTTTCGTCGCCGTAAGCGGTGAAGTTGATGCCGACCATCCCTTGCTGCGCGCCCACCACCACATAAGGGATTCCGATACTCTGGCCGTCGTACTCGCCGGACCCGAAGTCGGCGTGGACAGGATCGGTGGCGCCAATGAAACCAATGATCGCACTCGAATTCGGATCTACCGCTGCGCCGGAAATATCGGTGTTCCACAAATTGTCGGCCGGGAAGGGAACGAAGCCGTTCAGGTTGGCGCCCTGGCCAACTGATATTCCGCCGCAGGTGCCGGCTTGGCCGACGCTCGATGGATTGACTTGTACATTGATGGCCGCCGACGAACTGCTCCCTGGATTTGGATTGATTACGCTGACGGCAAAAGTTCCCGCCGTCGCCGCTGTTCCTATTGCCGTCAATTGGGTTGAGGAAACGTAGGCGGTGCTCAAGGTCGCGCCCGCCCATTGCACTTGCGCGCCGCTCACAAAATTCGTTCCGGTCACTGTAATGTTGAACGCCCCGGTGGCCAGCACGCTAGGATTCACGCTCGACAGCGCCGGCATGGGATTCCAGAGCGTCACGGTGCTGGTTCCGCGGGCGCTCGAGTCGTCCGCGCTTACGGCGCTGATCGTTACGGTCGAGGCGCTTCCCAGTGCCGAGGGCGCCACGTACGTTCCGGTCGCGCTGACGGTGCCCGTTCCGACGGCACCCCCCGCCACTCCGTTTACTTCCCAGGTCACGCTTTGATTCGTGGTCCCGCTGATCGTGGCAGCGAACGACTGCGAGGCATTCAGCCGCACATTCGCCATCGCGGGCCCCACGCTTACCGACACCCCAGCCGGATCAGGATTTTTCGTCCCCGACCCTGTGGCGCCGCAATTGGTTAGGAATGCCGCCAGGATCAGAACGATAGGTAATGCGGTTGGTCGCACTAGGTTTCTCATCGGCTTGAGCGCACCGGATGCTCGACGATCTGCTGGAATGGCTCTTTTGACTATGCACGACGCAGTTCAGCCCCAACAACTGGCCGAAAGGTCTAATTACGGGCAGGTCCGCGCAGGCTATGGAATTTCGCCTGTCCACAAGGCCAGTGTTCCACCGCCGCACGACTGTACTTTTTCGGGATTGCTGTGGTTTCGTGCCGCGCCTACAGTTGGCCTATTCGGCCGGGCCGGCCAGACATCTTGCAGCACACCTCAGAGGGAGGACTTTAATATGTGGAACAAGCAGCAGAACGACGCGCCGAGCTACCCGCCGTCGCAGAGCCAGGGCTACCCCGGCTCATCGGCGCCAACCTATAACGCACCAGCATCCGCGGCCGCACCGCGGACCAGCGCTCCGGCCGCGCGCGATCTTTCGCGCATCGGCTCGGGCATTCAGATTAATGGAAAAGTTTCCGGCGATGAAGACCTGCAGATCGACGGCAAAGTGGATGGTCCGATCTCTCTGAGCGGGCAGCGCCTCACCGTGGGCCGCTCGGCGCAGTTGAACTCCGAAATCCATGCTCGCGAAGTTGTGGTCTACGGCAAGGTCACCGGCAATATCCGCGCCGAAGATCGCGTCGAGATTAAGAAAGACGGCGCCGTGATTGGCGACGTCACCACTGCGCGCATCAGCGTCGAAGACGGAGCCTATTTCAAGGGCCGCATCGAAATCGACGCGACCAAAGCTCCGGTGGAATCCGACCGCGAGCTGGTCGGCGCTAGCGCGTAATCTTTATTTTTTCGATCGCGTTCAGGGCGGCGATGCGCCGCCCTGCCGCGCATCGCCCGCTTCGCAGCCCGCTCGCACTGCTCCATGCTTCACGTCTCGCTCTGGCGCTACGACTTCCCCTGAATGCCGACATAACGGCACACGTCTTTCACCGCGTTTGAAAGCATCACGGTGGATGTGCCGAAGACCGCCTGGCCGCCCTTGCGGAATAGCGTGAAGCGGTAATCGCCCGACCAACCGCCGGCCTGCAGCATGAAGTCCGATTTGTGCGGATCCAGCACGATCACGGCGCTCGGACACTTCTGCAGAAAATGTCTGGTGACGTCTGAGCGCGGCACTGTGGACGATGGCGAAAGCACGATGCGAACCGATTTCGCCTGGGCCTGCGCGCTTCCCGCGAGCGCACCCGCCGCGAACATCAACATCACAGCAACCGCGACTCCAGAAAGGACCTTTCGCATGTTCCCCTTGTCTCCCGCGGGCTTGCGGCCCGAGCTTCACCCCGCCGCAGCCATCCTTATATAGGTACACTGAACAAGCGGAAAAGTTGCCGCGTTAAGG
>JBAVQT010000261.1:0-3070 GCA_049694295.1 Candidatus Acidiferrales bacterium | reverse complement strand
GTTGATCACCAGCTCGCCGACGGCATTCATCATGCGGTCCAGCCGCTCGAGCGAAATGCGAACTGACTTGGCCTGCGGCAATGGTTGTGCCCCGCGCGGGCGAGCCGACGCGGTCGCCGCTTGCGCTTTCGCCGCTGGCTCCTGCGTGCCCCCGACGGCCGACGATTCGCTCTCTGTCGCGAACTCTAGTTCCTCTGGCGCCAACTCCGCGATGCGCGTGAGCAGCGGATCCACCGTCGCGGCCATCTCGGCGTCATCGGGCCATTGGCGGTGCAGAAATTTTTTCAAGACGTCAACCGAGTGCAGGCAGATGTCCACAAACTCGGCGTTGGGTTGCAGCGCGCCATCGCGCAAGCGTCCGATCAAATCTTCCACGCGATGCGCAACCGCGGAAAGCCGGTGCAGCCCCACCTGCGCCGCCGAACCTTTTACGGTGTGCATCGAGCGAAAGAGGCGGTTCACATCATCGGGGTTGGGATTCCCTTCCAGAGCGAGGAGGCATTCAGTCACGGCCTGCAAATGCTCTTCGGCTTCGGGAATGAAAAATTCCAACACCTCTTCGGGGACTTCGCCGTCTTCAGGCAGCGAAGCCGCAAACGATGCCGTGGGGAACACATCCGGAATCGGTTCGCCGGTGCCTACATCTCCCGAAGCGGCGTCGTCGTCGAAAGACTGCTCTGCCGGGGGAGGCGCCGGAAAGGCAAACGAATAGCGCTGCTTGAAAGCCGCAATGTCGTCGGCGGTTTCCGCGCCGCTCGAGCTGATCTGCAGCAGGTCGAATTCGAGGACGGAAATTGCGTCGGAAATAAATTCGGTCAGCGGGCCGTGCATCTCCGCCGTGAGCGTGGCGTGCATCGCGTAGTGAAAAATGTGCGCCATCTTCGCGGCGACTTCTGAAAACTGCGGAAAGCCGTAGCTCGCGGAAGTGCCCGCCAAAGTGTGGGCCGCAATATACAGTTTTTCGAGATCTTCGGGCCGCGTTTGCGGCTCCTGGAGCAAGCCGGAATATTCCCGCAAATACTGCAGGTGGTCGGACGCCTCCTGAAGGAACAGCTCGACCGATTCCTGGTTCGGCCCGCTCACAGAGTTCCCTCCGCCATCGCCGGCACCCTGCGCAAATCCGCTGCCATAGGCTTCCGGTACAGCCGGCAATCGCCTTCCACCATCGGTTCAAATTTGACCGGCACGTTGGTCAGCGTTTCCGCGTGACCAAGCAAAAAATAGCCACCGGGCTCGAGCGCGTCGTAAAAGCGGCGAAGAATTCCCAGCCGCCGCTCCTCCGAGAAATACATCAGCACGTTCATGCAGAAAATGCAGTCGAGCTTGCCGACATACACCGGCTCGGACAAATTCATCTGCGCGAACGAGATCATCTTGCGAATCCGCGGCTTCACCTGGTAGCCATGCTTCGCCGCCGTGAAATACGAATCCGCCTGGCGCAGCGAAAGATTTTCGATGCTGCGCTTGGAATACGCGCCGCGCTCGGCGTGCCGCAGCGCCCGCCGGCTGATGTCCGTCGCCAGAATTTCGATTTCCCAGGCTTCCGCGAATTTCAGCGATTCGCACAGTGTGATGGCGATCGAATACGGCTCTTCGCCCGTCGAGCATCCCGCGCTCCAGATTCGCAGCGACCGCGGATTCTCCCAGAATTTGCGCTCCTGCATCTCCGGCAGAATCTTGCCCTCGAGCGCCGTAAAAATCGCCGGGTAGCGGAAGAAAGACGTCTCCTGTGTTAGCAAGCCCTCGAGCAGCGCTTCGTACTCGATGCTCGATCCGCGCATCACCCGCAATAGATCGGTCCCGCTCTTCAGGTCCTTCTCAGCGAGGTACTCGCGCACGCGCGTCGAAAAAAATCGCTCGCGCGAAGCGTCGAATAGGATCGCCGAGCGCTGCTCGATGAGCGTGCGAATCTCGTCGAGTTCGCTTTCGGTCAGTTTCGCGGTGGTGGCTGGATGCGGTTTCATGTTCGGCACGAATCATCCGCCTGCGGTTCGCGATCCGGCGGAATTCGCTGGCCCGCTTCAGCGCCCCGCGCCCACCGGAGCGGTCGGCCGCGCTTCTTCCGAGGCCTCGGCTCCGCGCGAGGAAGATGACCGGAACTGTGCCAGCGCTTCGTTCAATTGCTCGGAGAGCTTTACCATGTGCCCCACCGTCGAAGCCGTCTGCCGCGCTCCCTGCGTGGTCTGCCGCGTGATCCCCGAAATGATCTGCATCGCGTTGGCCACGCCTTCCGTTCCGCGCACTTGCTGTTTCGATGCCAGCGAAATTTCCTGCACCAGCTCCGCCGATTGACGCACCACGCTCGAAATTGCTTCCAGCGCCTTGCCGGCTTGATCGGCCAGGCTCGCTCCGGATTCCACTTCGCGCGTGCCGTCTTCCATCACCACCACCGCTTCGTTCGTCTCGGCTTGAATGGCCTTGATGAGCGCGGCAATGTCTTTCGTGGCGCTGCGGGAGTGTTCGGCAAGTTTGCGGACTTCGTCGGCGACGACGGCGAAACCGCGTCCGGCGTCTCCCGCGCGCGCGGCTTCGATGGCGGCGTTGAGTGCGAGCAGGTTGGTCTGCTCGGTGATGTCGTTGATGACGTTGATGATTTCCGAAATCTCCAGCGAACGATCGCCGAGCGACTTGATCTTTTTCGAGGACGCCTGCACCGACGCACGAATCTTCTGCATGCCCTCGAGCGTGTCGCGTACCGCCCGGTTGCCCTGTTCCGCGGCATCCAGGGCGCGGCGCGCTGCTTCGGCGCTGGCTTCCGCGTTGTTGGACACCTGCTTCATCGAAACCGTGAGCTCTTCCACGGCTGAAGAGGTGTTGGTGATTTCCTGGTCCTGCTGCGTGGCGCCCGCGGTCATGTCATCGGCCGCCTCCAGAATCTGATCGGCGCTGCCGCTCACGTCAATCGCGGCCTTGCGAACGCGCTCGAGCAGTTTCGAGAAATTGTCGAGCATGAAGTTGACGGAATCGACGACGTTGCCGAGCGCGTCGTTGGTCACCTTGCCGCGAACCGACAGATCGCCGCGAGCCACCTGGTTGATCATATTGAGCAGTTCGGTGATGCTGCGCTGCA
>JBAVQT010000260.1:0-2375 GCA_049694295.1 Candidatus Acidiferrales bacterium | reverse complement strand
TCATGGTGCTGGCTGCCGGCTGGGCGCTCTGCCTCGGCCTCAACTTTGAGCGCCTGGTCACGCTCGACGTGCTGCTCTACGGTGCCAGCCTCACGCTCGAGTTCGTAGCGCTGGTCGCGCTGCGCATCAAGGAACCGCATCTTCCGCGTCCCTTCCGCGTTCCCGGCGGACTCGCGGGCGCAATTCTGGTAGGCGTCTTTCCCGCCCTGCTGCTGATTTTCTCGATCGTCCACGGCGAGAGCGAACGCATAGCCGGCATGAGCGGCTTGGCCTTCGGCGCCATCCTGATCGCTGGCGGCGTGGTAGCCTACGCGATCATGTCCCGCCTGCGTCCCAACGGCTGGCGCGTCTCGTCGCCCACCGATCAGCAGAAAGCCGCCTGACCTACTCGGTCGAGCCTCGCCATCGGAAGAATTGGGTGTTCGGGCCATGAGTCAAGATTTTTCCTCCTTTGACTATATTGTCGTGGGCGCGGGCTCCGCCGGCTGCGTGTTAGCGGCTCGCCTCACCGAAGACCCTCACACCCGCGTGCTGCTCCTCGAGGCTGGCGGGCCGGACTCCGCACGCGAAGTCCACATCCCCGCAGCGTTCTCGCGCCTGTTCCAGGGCCCGCTGGACTGGAATTATTCGACTGAGCCCGAGCCGCATCTCCACGATCGCCGCCTCTACTGGCCGCGCGGAAAAATGCTGGGCGGATCGAGTTCGCTCAACGCCATGATTTACGTTCGCGGCGCGCGCGCCGATTACGACCACTGGCGAGACCTGGGAAATCCGGGATGGGGCTTTGACGACGTGCTGCCCTATTTCAAGAAATCCGAGACTAACTCACGTAGTTCCAAGGACAACCCCGATTCTCGCCGGTTTTCCGGCGACCACGGAACGAGCGGTGCGCTCAGCGTTACCGACGCGCGCTACGTCAATCCTCTCACCCGCGCGTTTCTCGCAGCCGCCGAGTGCCTGGGCATCCCGCCCAACGACGACTTCAATGGCCCCGCTCAGGATGGCGCAGGCCTCTATCAGGTGACGCAACGGCGAGGCCGCCGCCACAGCGCCGCCGACGCTTTTCTTCGTCCGGCGATGCGCCGGCCGAATCTCAGTGTCCAAATGCGCGCTCTTGCCACTCGAATTCTGATCGAACGCGGCCGCGCCGTCGGCGTCGAATACCGACAGGGTGGGTCCCTGCATCAGGCGCGCGCCGAGCGAGAAGTGATTCTTGCCGGTGGCACGGTCAACTCTCCGCAACTGCTTCTGCTTTCCGGCATCGGCCCAGCCGCTGAACTGGCGCGCGCTGGTGTAGGCGTCGTCCACGACTTGCCGGGAGTCGGCAAGAATCTGCAGGATCATCCCATGGTCTCGACCGGCTATCTGTGCACCAAGCCGGTTTCGATGGCCAGTGCGGAGTCGCTGCCCAACTTGCTGCGCTATCTACTATGGAAGCGCGGGCCGCTGGCCTCCAACGTGGCCGAGGCCGGCGTTTTCCTCCGCTCGCGAGAAGGCCTCGACCGGCCCGATCTGCAAATTCTCTTCGGTCCCGCCTACTATGTGAAGCACGGTCTAAAGCGCCGCAAGGACCACTGCTTCGGATTTGGGCCAACGGTCATCGCGCCGGCCAGCCGCGGCGAAATCGGGCTGCGCTCGTCTGACCCTGGCGATGCACCGGCGATCCGGGCCAATTATTTCGCGGAGGGGTCCGATCTTCAAACGCTGATCGAAGGAGTGCGCTTCGCTCGAAGGCTCGCGGAGACAAAGAGCTTCGATTTCTATCGAGGAGCGGAGTTGCATCCCGGCCCGAGCATCACAACTGATGGCGACATCGCCGAGTTCATCCGCAACGAAGCGGAAACCCTTTATCATCCCGTAGGCACCTGCAAGATGGGCGCCGACGCCATGGCCGTGGTGGACGCGCGCCTGCGCGTTCGCGGAGTCAGAGCGCTGCGCGTAGCCGATGCTTCGATCATGCCGCGTATCCCCGCTGGCAACACCAATGCGCCTGCCATGATGATCGCCGAGAAAGCCGCCGATATGATCCGGGACAAGTCGTAAGTGCGTGCTATCGAAATCCCCGCGGCTCACGGATCGGCTCCCGGCGGAAAAACCCGGCATTCCGCTACTGAAGTTCAGGCGCACTCCACAACCCAAGCTCGCAGGGAGGGCGGCGACTTGCCGGCGCTTTCTCAAGCTAGAGATTCCTGCAGAATTCGCGGAGTCTCCGTACGCCGCGTCATTTCTGATATTCTTTTTCCCGTGCGCAGACTCGCTCCACTTGCCCTTCTAATTCTCGCGGCCGGCGCCACCGGATTGTTGGCCCAGCAGTCCTCCGCGCCGCCCTCGCAGCAGGCACAAGCGGCCCCACCTCCGGCGGCACAGTCGTCGGC
>JBAVQT010000259.1:0-8350 GCA_049694295.1 Candidatus Acidiferrales bacterium | reverse complement strand
TCGCGAAAAAGACCGGCCGCGAAATCTGGGAACGCTTTCGCATTCCAGTATATTTCTACGAGGCTGCCGCGCAGCGACCCGAACGCGCCAACCTCGAAAATATTCGCAAGGGCCAGTTTGAAGGCGTGCGCGACGACGTGCTTCGCAACCCCGACCGTGCGCCGGATGTCGGCGAACCGCGTCTGCATCCCACGGCGGGCGCCACGGTCGTTGGCGCGCGAAAATTCCTGATCGCCTACAACATCAACCTGAATACTCCCGACCTCGATATAGCCAAGCGCATAGGCAAAAACATCCGTTTCTCCAATGGCGGTCTCCGCTACGTGAAAGCGATGGGCGTGGACCTGCGGGCCCGCAATCTCGCGCAAGTTTCCATCAACTTGACCGACCTAGAACAGACTCCCATGCATCGCGTCTTTGAAATGGTCAAGCGCGAAGCCGAGCGCTACGGCGTTGCCATCGTCGGCAGCGAAATCGTGGGGCTGATTCCCAAGCGCGCCATCGAATTGACCGCCGACTTCTATCTGCAATTTGAGAACTTTTCGCCCGCGCAAGTGTTTGAGAATAGACTGGCCGCATCGCTCGGCGGCGCGGCAACGGAAAATCCGGGCCAGTTGACGGCCATGGTCCAGCCGTTCCTCGACGCGGTCGCAGCGCCGACCGCCGCCCCCGGTGGCGGGTCGGTGGCAGCCATGGCCGGTGCGCTAGGCGCGAGTCTGGGGGAAATGGTCGCGTCTTTATCGCGCAAGAAAAAATCGCAGGCCGCCCACGTCGAGCCGCTCAGCCAGGCCGTCGCGGAGTTTCACGCCGCCGCGAAAGAGCTGGGTGAAGCGATCGACCTCGACGCCGCGGCCTTCGACGCCGTGATGGCGGCATTCAAGCTGCCTCAGCAAACGCCTGAAGAAAAAAGCGTCCGCGAGACCGCCATTCAGAGCGCAACGCAAAATGCGGCCAGCGTCCCTCTGGGAGTCGCCCGGCGAGCAGCCGAAGTTTTTGAAAAGCTCGGGCAACTGGAACCTATGTTCAGCCCGTCTATGTTGTCAGATGTACGCGTCGGCCGTTTCATGGCCGCAGCGGCGGTGCGCGGCGCTGTCGAAAATGTGCGCATCAATCTCGAATCGATTACGGACACCGCGTTTGCCGCCCGGCTCCGCGGCGAATCCGCAGCGCTGCTCGCCCGCGTCGCTGAAATTCCGGTGAATGCGCGCTAAGCTCCCGTTAAATTTCCGGAGAAATCCGGCCGATACTATCTGTGAGCAGTCATCGCAGTCCTGAGGGGACAACCAAGTGAGACAGCCAATTCTTCGCATCGCACCGATCGCGGCCCTGGCCGTAGCCATCCTGCTGGCGCTACTGGCAGTTCCAGCGCCAAAAACTTCCGCCGGCAGCCTCAGCACCGCCGTCATCGGAATGTTTCCAAAGGACGTCAGCGAATTTGCCTACGCCGACTTGAAGACGGCCCGGCAATACTCCTGGTTTCCGGCGCTGCGCGAGCAATTGCTTCCGCCGCGTTTCCGCGACTTCGAAAAGTTCCTCTCCTCGGCGGGTATTGACCCGGACTCCCAGGTCGAGGAAATGGCTTGGGGCGGCTTGAGCGTCACCAAGGCGGGATTCGAGGATGTGGTAGGCGTGGCCATCGGCCCTTTCGATCCCTCGTCTACCGAGGCGAAATTCAAGCAGCAGAAAATGCCGATGATCGACCTTCGCGGCTATCACATGTACGCGTTCGGCAGCGGCGCGGGCCAGGGCGATATCTTCTTTCTCTTTCTCGATAACAACACTGCCGCGTTCGGCCATCGCCGCGCCCTCGAGCAACTCATCGCCACGCGCATGGGCGATTCTGAAAGCCTGATGAGCAATACCCAGATTTTTCCGCTGATCAACGAAGTGAATGGCTCGGGATTCATCTGGGGCGTCCTCAACAAGGATTACACCCACCTGGCCATGCAGCAATTGCTACCCCAGGCCAGCCAGTTTCCCCAGGCCGCCACCATCATCAATCGCCTGCACGCCATGACCATCAGCATCCAGGCCGATAGCGGCGTGGATGCCCATTTTCAGGCCGTCTGCGATTCCACCGATGACGCCAACACTCTGGCCGCCGCACTACAGGCCGGCGTCATGTACCGCCGCTACCAGGAAGCGCAGACCAATCCCGCATTCGCCAGCACGCTCGATCGCGTGACCATCACGCCCAGCGGCGATCGCCTGCGGGTGGATGCGCCCGTCAGCCAGGACCAATTGACGCAGCTCATCAAGACGCGGGTCTTTGCCGTGCCCATGTAAAAGCGGCGGGTCTGCTCCTCGCCAAGAAATTTCGGTCGATAATTCACTTCGGAAATAAACTCGGAGTTCGAGCGGCTTTTTTCCTGCGATGTCCTGGAGGGAGTTAGCAGATCTTGGGCGCGTGGCCCGCCACGTACTGAATCAGTATCAGTCGCGGCCGTCCCTCGAGCGATTCAGTTTTCACCACATCCACGCCGACTTTCGGCGATCCCGCGGGCGCGGCTGCTGGTGTGGCCGGAGGCCCGGGATCGAGCGACACCTCCACGCGGTCGGGGAAATCTTCCACGATAATTTTAATCGAAGGTGCCGCGCCACTCGCGCCGCCCTTCTCGCGCCTCCCGGCCAGAGCTTGGCGGCTGGCTTCCAGCACCGCTGTCGAAAGCTGCGATTGCGCCTCGGCGGAAAGTCCAGACCGTTGGCCGGAGTACGCGATCACCGCATCCACCGCTGCCAGCAGGCGCACGTCGTCGTGCAAAGTGAATTCGGTGCGGGCGGAAACCGGGTCAGTGGCCATCGGACTCGGCTAATCGGACATCGCATGCTTCGCGGCAATCGGGGCAGTAATAGAGGCCGTCCATCCCCATGCGGACGTTGTGCTGCGACTGGCAAAAGCAGCAATATTTTTCGCAAGTGCATTGCTGTTCCGTCTTGTCGCACTGCGAGCACAGGACTGGCATGCCATATCTCCGCCGGATGGACGCGCTTTTTTGACTATAGGATAAGCGCGCACGGGCGACAAGCGGCATTGCGCGCTGCTGTCCTCAGCCGCAACCGGTCTTGCCAGTGCACCATCGCCGGCATCGTATCGCTCGATGGCCGGTGCATTTCTTGACACTCCCGATACCGCATGCTAGCTTCGATTTCTTGCCTACTGTGATGGAAAATCTTCTGTGAGCGCTCCGGCCATGGCTGAACTTCGCAAAACCGCCTTGAACTCGGTCCATCGCCGCCTCGGCGCGAAGATGGTCGACTTCGGCGGCTGGGATATGCCGCTCGAATACTCCGGCATCCTCGCGGAGCACGAAGCGGTGCGCACTCGCGCCGGCCTTTTCGACGTCAGCCACATGGGCGAGATCGAAATCCGCGGCGCGCAAGCCCTCGCCCTGGTGCAGCGCGTCACCTGCAACGACGCCTCCAAACTCGTGGACGGACAGGCCCACTATTCCGGACTGATGACCTCGCGCGGCACCTTCGTTGACGATTTGCTCGTCCATCGCATTGCCGACGGCCACTACCTGCTCTGCGTCAATGCCGGCAATCAGGACGCGGACTTCGACCACATCGCCGCCAACAATCCCTTCGCCGCGAAAATCGAAAATTGCGGCTCGCGCTATTCACAACTCGCGATCCAGGGGCCCCGCGCTCTCGAAATCCTGCAGCCGCACACACGCGTGGTGCTCGATTCCATTCGCTACTACCATTTCACACTCGGCGCCGTGGACGATGTCGCCTGCTTGATCGCGCGCACCGGCTACACCGGCGAAGACGGCTTCGAGCTTTACTTCGAGCCGCAACACTCCGAAAAACTGTGGAACGTTCTCACGTCCGCCGGTAAGCCGCTGGGTATGCTCCCCTGCGGCCTGGGCGCCCGCAATACGCTGCGTCTCGAAGCGGGCATGTGCCTCTATGGCCATGAGATTGACGACACCGTTACGCCCTGGGAAGCCGGCCTCGGCTGGATCTGCAAGCTCGACAAAGGCCCGTTTCTCGGCAGCGATCTGCTCGCCCGGCAAAAGAAAGACGGCGTCACCCGAAAGATCGTGGGGTTTCAAATGTCCGATAAACGCATCGGCCGCGACGGCTATCCGGTGATCGTCGCCGGTCGTGAGGCGGGCCGCGTCACCAGCGGCTGCCCTGGGCCTTATCTGAAAAAAAATGTCGGCATGGCTTTCGTGCCGCCGGAGTCCGCTGCCGTCGGAACTGAAATCGAAATCGGCATTCGAGGACAAGCCGCACCCGCGCGCATTGTTCCTCTGCCGTTTTACAAGCGCGCACACTGAGCGCGGCATCAAATAAAGGGGCGACCATGGCAAGCTATCCTGGCGATTATCGCTACACCAAAGATCACGAGTGGGTCCGCGTCGAGGGGTCCGTCGGCACCATCGGCATCACCGACTATGCCCAGCAGGAGCTGGGCGACGTCGTGTTCGTCGAAATGCCCAAGGCCGGCGCGCCGATTAAAGCCGGCCAGTCGTTCGGCACCGTGGAATCCGTGAAGGCAGTCAGCGAAATCTTCAGCCCCGTCACCGGCGAAGTCACCGAGACGAATTCTCTGCTCGCCGATTCGCCCGAAAAAATCAATCAGGACCCGCACGGCGAGGCCTGGCTCGTAAAAGTCCGCTTGGCGGACCCGAAAGAACTCGCCTCTCTAATGGACGCGGCCGCCTATCAAACGTACATCGCCGAAAAATCCAAGGAACATTCGGCCTGATGCGCTATCTCCCCAAAAGCCAGTCCGAGCGCCAGGAAATGATCGCGGCCACCGGAGCGCAGTCGGTGGACCAGCTCTTCCAGACCATTCCCGAAAAATTTCGGCTCCGGCAGCCCCTTAATTTGCCCGGCCCGCTTTCCGAAGCCGAGATCATTGGCTATTTTCAGGATCGCGCCGCCGAGAACGCGCGCGGTTACACCTCGTTCCTTGGCGCGGGCGTCTATTCGCACTTGCGCTCGGTGGTTGCCGACGCGCTCGTGCAGCGTGGCGAATTCCTCACCTCCTACACGCCCTACCAGGCCGAATTCGCGCAGGGCACTCTCACCGCCATCTTCGAATTTCAGACTCTGATGTGCCAGCTTACCGGCCAGGAAGTCGCCAACGCCTCCATGTATGACGGCTCCACGGCGCTCACCGAAGCCGTGCTGATGGCCGAGCGCCTCACCGGGCGCGATCGCGTCCTCATCGCGCGTTCCGTGCATCCCGAATATCGTCAGGTGCTGGCCACCTACGCGCGCAATCTCGGCCTGGTCATCGAAGAAATCGGTTACGACGAATCGGGCCGCTTGGACGGCTCCAAGCTCACCGAAGAAAAGCTGCGCGGCGCCGCCGCGATCGTCGTGCAGTCGCCCAATTTTTTTGGCGTCCTCGAGGAAATCCCCGCGCTCGCCGCCGCAGCCCACGCCTCGGGCGCGCTGCTGGTCACCGCCATTGCGGAAGCCGTCTCGCTCGGCATCGTCCGGCCCCCTGCCGAAGCCGATATCGTCGCGATGGAGGGCCAGTCGCTCGGCGTCGCCCCGAGTTACGGCGGCCCCTACGTCGGCGTAATCGCCACGCGCGAAAAATTCGTGCGTCAGATGCCCGGCCGTCTCGCGGGCCAGACCGTCGATGTGGAAGGCAATCGCGGCTTCGTCCTTACCCTCGCCACCCGCGAACAGCACATCCGCCGCGAGAAGGCCACCTCCAACATCTGCACCAACGAAGCTCTCTACGCTCTTGCCGCGACCATGCATCTCTGCCTGCTCGGAAAAGAGGGCCTGCGCGAGATGGCCTTGCAGAATCTCGCCAAGGCCCGCTTCGCGCAGTCCGAGCTCGAAAAAATTCCCGGCGTGCGCCGCGTGTTTTCCGCGCCTTCGTTCAACGAGTTCGTCGTCGAATTTCCGCGCTCCGTGAAACTTGTCAACGCCGAACTGCTCCGCGAGCGCATCATCGGCCCGCTGCCGCTCGGCCTCGAATATCCTGAATTGACCAAGCGCGCGCTGGTCTGCGTCACGGAAACCACGTCGCGCGCGGAAATCGAACGCTTCGCGGCCGCCGTCGGCCGCATTCTCGAAAAACCGGTCTAACCGCCAAGGAGCTAGCTTTGAATTCGAAGTCCACTGACATTGAAGCGCCCGCCGTAGCCGCCAACCGCTCCGCGCGCCGCCACGTCAGCCGCAACGAAGGGCTGATCTTCGAGCGCTCCGCTCCCGGTAAGCGAGGCTTCGAGCTGCCTCCGCTTGACGTTCCCGCTCTCGACCCCGCTTCCGCGCTCGGCCCTGATTTCGTGCGCCAGGAAATCGACGGATTCCCCGAAGTCAGCGAGATCGAAGTCATTCGCCACTTCACGCGACTCTCCTCCTGGAATTACGCGATTGACCTCGGCATGTATCCCCTCGGCTCCTGCACCATGAAATACAATCCGCGCGTCAACGAATTCGTCGCTCGCCTCGAGGGTCTCGCCACCGAACATCCCGCGCAACCCGCCGAAGTCTCGCAAGGCTGCCTGCGCATTCTTCACGATCTGCAAACCTGCCTGCTCGAAATCACCGGCATGGACGCCGTCACGCTCCAGCCCGCCGCCGGTGCGCAAGGCGAGCTCGTCGGCTTGCTGCTGATTCGCGCCTATCTCCAAAGCCAGGGCAACCCTCGCAAAAAAGTTCTGATCCCCGATTCCGCGCACGGCACCAATCCTGCCTCCGTGGTTATCGCCGGTTACGAAGTCCAGAACATCAAGTCCAACTCGCGCGGCCAGCTCGATACCGATCATCTTCGCGAATTCGTCACCGATGATGTCGCCGCGCTGATGATCACTAATCCCAGCACCCTGGGCGTCTTCGAGGAGCGCATCGCCGAAATCGCCGAAATCCTCCACCAACGCGGCGCTCTTCTGTATATGGACGGCGCCAACATGAACGCGCTAGCGGGAATCGCGCGTCCCGGAGATTTTGGCGTTGATGTGATGCATCTCAATCTGCACAAAACGTTTTCCACGCCTCACGGCGGCGGCGGACCCGGCGCCGGACCCGTTGTCGTCAAGAAAATCCTCGAGCCCTTCCTTCCGATCCCCATAGTGGTGCGCAAAGCTGACGGCCGTTACGCGCTCGATCGCCACCGCCCGCAGTCGGTGGGTCGCGTGCGCGCGCACGTCGGAAATTTCGGCGTGCTTCTCCGCGCGCTCGCTTACACTCTGGCCTACGGCCCGGGTATTCGCCAGGCCACGGAGGACGCCGTGCTCAACGCCAACTATATTCGCAAGAAACTCGAGGACTCCTACGACCTGCCGTACAATCTGCCGTCACTCCACGAAGTCGTCTTCAGCGACGCGCGCCAGAAAAAACACGGCGTCAACACCATGGACATCGCCAAGCGCCTCATCGACTACGGTTTTCATCCCTACACCACCGCCTTCCCCCTGATCGTTCCCGGCGCGATGATGATCGAGCCTACCGAATCGGAATCAAAGCAGGAGTGCGATCTTTTCGTGGACGCCATGCGGGCGATTGCCGCCGAAGCGGAAACGAATCCCGAACTCGTGAAGTCCGCGCCCCACTCCACGCGCGTCGGCCGCCTCGATGAAGTCGCCGCGGCTCGCAAACCGGTGCTCCGATGGAAACCGTGAACACCCAAGCCAGCCAATGGACCGGCAAGTCCATGACGCCCGAGCAGGCCGTTTTCTTGCGCGATATTTTATTTGAGCGACTGGAAAAGGAATTCGCCACCAATTGCAGAGTGCTTCGCGCCGTCCCCGCCGACCAAGGCTCTTATCGCCCGCACGAAAATTCCCGCAGCGCGCTCGAGCTGGCCTGGCACCTCGCGTCATCGGACATCTGGTTCCTCGATGGGTTCCTCGCCGGCAAGTTCGAGATGGAAGACGACTCCATGCCTTCCGACATTGGCGAACCCGCCGACATCTCCGCCACCTTCGAAGATCTCTATCCGCCGAAAATGGAAAAAGTCCGCCTGCTCTCTCCCGAGTTCTGGACCAGGCCGATTCCCTTCTTCGGAATGTTCAATCTTCCCGCCGTCATGTATCTCGAGTTCATGCTCGCCCACTCGATTCACCATCGCGGCCAGCTAACCGCCTACCTCCGTCCCATGGGCGCCAAAGTCCCCAACATCTACGGCGGCAGCTTCGACGAACCAATGTCGTAGCGCGCCCCCGTCCACCGATTCCTCGTACGCAACGCCCGCGTCTCGCCGGCGGTTTGTCTTCGGCTCCAGACTCAGTCTTCGTCCAGGCCATTTTGGAGTGCGGCGGCTTGCCGCCGCTTTCCCAAGCCGAAGCTCGCTTCGGCGCTCGCGCCGTTCGCACACCCATACTTCCGAATCCACGGCTCCCGCCGTCATCCAACTCCACGGGGCCGCTTTTCC
>JBAVQT010000258.1:0-9751 GCA_049694295.1 Candidatus Acidiferrales bacterium | reverse complement strand
GAGTTTTCCTGCATGGCGTGATGGATGAAGCGTCCGGCGGACTGGCGAAAGCGCCCGAAGCTGCTCGGCCGCGGCGTGCCTCTGCGAGAGCCGGCGCCGCAGGCGCGGCCGCGCGTGCAACCGAGACTTCTTAATCAAGTAAGTTTCGCGAACGAACGATACTCAGTGGGAGGAACGGAATGGCGACTACGCAGACGGTGGATCCGCAGCAGACCGAACACAAAGATCTGATTCGCTACAGCGTCGATGGCGGCGTGGGCGTGATCGCCATGGACGATCCGCCGGCAAATACCTATAGCTACGAAATGATGCAGCAGCTCGATACCGCGATCCTCAAAGCGCGCATGGATGAAAATGTCCACGTGATCCTGCTGCGCGGCGCGGGCGAGAAATTCTTCTCGGCGGGCGCCAGCATTCCCATGCTTACCAAGGCCGATCCGCAGTTCAAATACTATTTCTGCCTGCATGCCAATGAAACGCTCTGCCGCCTCGAGCAGACCCCCAAGCTGGTGATCGCCGCGCTTAACGGACACACCGTGGGGGGCGGTCTGGAAATTGCGCTGGCCTGCGATATTCGCATCGCCAAAAAAGAAGGCGGCAAGATCGGTTTGCCCGAAGTGAACCTGGGCGTGCTCCCGGGCACGGGTGGCACGCAGCGCCTTGCGCGCATCGCGGGACGTGCGCGCGCCATCGAGCTAATGGCTACTGGCCGCACCTTCAGCTTCGAGGAAGCCATGGAGATGGGCCTGATTCACTACATCTACGAGCGCGAATCTTTTTGGGAAGAAGTGATGGCCTACGCGCGGCAATTCTGCCCGCCCAACAAAGCTTCTCGCGCCGTGGGACGCATCAAGCGCGCCGTCGTCACCGGATCGGAAGTCGGCTTCGGCGAAGCGCTGGGCATCGAGCGCGAACTGCAGCAACTTCTTTTCACCAGCGAAGACGCCAAGGAAGGCCTCAAGGCCTACGTCGAGAAACGCCAGCCGGAATTCAAGGGAAAGTGACCTCAGAGACGCGATGCGCACACTGCCTGATTATTTACGCAAGGGAATGAAAATGATTCTGGTCGGCGCCAATCCTGGCGAGCGCTCCGCGCGCGTGGGCCACTACTACGCCGGGCGCGGCAATCAGTTCTGGCCGATCCTCTTCGATTCGGGAGTGATTCCCGAGCCGCTCGGATATGAGGACGACCGCCGCCTGGTGGAATTCGGGATTGGGTTGACCGACCTCGTGAAGCGCCCGACGCGGAGCATGGAAGAAATCGAGCGGCAGGAATTTTCCGAAGGGCGCGTCCTGCTGGCGCAAAAATTGGAAGACCTGCGGCCGCGCGTCGTCGCGTTCAATGGAAAAATGGTCTACGAAAAGTTCGCGGGGCGTCCCTGCAAACTGGGCCTGCAGAAAGACAAGTTGTATGGCGCGCAGGTCTTCGTGCTGCCCTCCACCAGCGGAATAAATGGGGGCACGGCGCTCGGAGTGAAG
Organism: Candidatus Acidiferrales bacterium; assembly: GCA_049694295.1. Classification (GTDB taxonomy): domain Bacteria; phylum Acidobacteriota; class Terriglobia; order Acidiferrales; family UBA7541; genus Palsa-295. The sequence goes on along the minus strand of JBAVQT010000258.1, from coordinate 8,272 downwards.
AAGCGCTACTTCAAGAAGCTCGCGGAATTGCTCAAAAGTTTGAAGGACTAGGAAGGCCCGGAAACCATGGCACAAACCAGCCAGCAACCCGCCACTTCACCCTTTGTGATCGAGGAGCGCGCCGGCGCGATCGCCACTCTGCGACTGAACCGCCCCGAGAAAATGAACGCGCTCAACGTCGAGGTGAGCCGCGCGCTGGTCCATGCTCTGTTGCGGGCCATCGACGACAAAGCCATCCGCGTAATCGTGATTACCGGCGCGGGAAAAGCGTTTTGCGCGGGCGGCGATCTGGCGCTGATGCGCGAGGCGCGCGCGCGGCATGCCGGCAAGGAACTCGAGCCCCTGCTCATGGCCGGTAAGGAAATCTGCGTGGCCATTGCCTCCACGCAAAAAATCGTGTTGGCCGCGGTCAACGGTCCGGCGGCGGGCGCGGGTATGAGCATCGCGCTGGCCTGCGACATCCGCATCGCTTCGGAAAACGCCAAATTCACGCAGTCGTTCACGCAGGTTGGGCTGTTTCCGGATTTCGGCGCCACCTTTTTCCTGCCGCGCTTGGTTGGCTATGCGCGCGCCACGGAGCTTTTCTATACCGCTGAAATTTTGCCTGCCCCGGAAGCATTGCGAATCGGGATCGTCTCGCGCCTGTTTCCGGCCGAGCAGTTCGAAGCGGAAACGCGGAAGCTGGCCGAATTACTGGCCGCCGGTCCGCCGCTGGCCTACCGCGACATCAAGCACATGATGATCGGCGAAAAACGCAAGGAGCTGGAAGCCGCGCTGGACGAAGAAATCCGCCTGCAGATGCACTGTTTCATGTCCGAAGACGCCGCTGAAGGTCTGACCGCATTTTACGAGAAGCGCCCGCCGCAATTTCGCGGCCGCTGAGGCAGCGCCCGCGCGGAAGCGAAACGGCGCGGCAAATCAGGAAACGTTTCGAGCCACATGAAGGAGACCGACGATGCCCGCAGCAAGGATCAGCACTTTCGACGATTGGGTGGACCTGTTTCGCGTCTGGCGCAACGACATTGGCGTGAACTACGCGGAAATCGAAAACTATCAGTTCGAGGCGAAGTTCGGCCCCACCCGCTCCAACGAAATCGAATTCGGCGCCTTCAAAGGCCGCCCGAAATGGCGCCGCGTGCTCGAAATTCCCGACCAGCGCATTCGTGACGGCCTGCTCAACCTGATCGTCTATCAGGGCGATACGGAATTTGCGTCCGTCGAACAGCAGCGCAAGCTCTTTCAGTATTCGCCGAGCGAGCACGACCGCAAATCGCTCTGCCGTGTGGTCACCGAAGAGATGCGCCACGGCTGGCAGATGTGCCACCTGCTGATCAATCATTTCGGCTACGGCGGTAAGGTGGAAGCGCAGAAAATGCTCGAGCGCCGCGCCTTCGAGTCGAAACGATTGCTGGGCGCGTTCAACCAGATCGTGGACAACTGGCTGGATTTTTTCACCTACACCGATTTTGTGGACCGCGACGGCAAATTCCAACTAACCATGTTGAGCTATTCGGGATTCGAGCCGCTCGCGCAATCCATGAACCCCATGCTGCGCGAAGAATCGTTCCACCTCGGCACCGGGCACGACGGCCTGAAACGCATCGTCAGGGCCGGCGTGGTGCCCCTGAATATCGTTCAGAAATACGTGAACAAGTGGATTCCGGTGAGCTACGATCTGTTTGGCGTGGACCAATCGAGTTCGGCGCACTGGTTTTACGTCTGGGGCCTGAAGGGCCGTTATGACGAAGCCCAGTCGCATCAGGAAGCCGATCTCGGGCACATGAACGAGCACAACCGGCATCTTTATTTTCTCGAGTGCCAGAAGCTGATCGAGCAGATCAATAAGCACGTGCCCGCGGGCCAGCCCAAGCTCTACGTTCCGGACATGAAATTCAACCGGCACATCGGCGAATTCGCCGATCAGCCTTACAGCGTGACGGGCGAGCTGTTATCGCCCGAGAAATTCGCCGAGCACCGCAAGGAAATGCTGCCGCAGGCCGAGGACATCAAACTGGTCAGCGAGATTCAGGCGATCGAGCCGAAGTGGGTGGCGCCGAAAGGAAACATGGAATAGTCGTGGCGACCTCTTCGGATGCTGAGCTAGCCTCGCGTGGATTTACCGCGAGCGAATTGATGGTCGCCGTGGCGGCGCGAGAAATTCGCGACGGCGAAATGGTTTTCGTCGGAATGCGTCTGCCGACGCTGGCCTTTCAGGTGGCCCGCCGCACGCATGCGCCGCGAGCGATCAGCCTGTTTGAAAATGGAATTATCCGCGACGCTCCCGCGCCGGAGCTGCTTTACACCATGGGCGATCCCCCCAACCTGCGCGACGCCGCGCAGTGCTGCCAAATGCTGGACGTGATGGGACTGCTGCAGCAGGGCCGCGTGCACGTGGGATTTCTAGGTGCGGCGGAAGTGGATCGCTTCGGAAATCTGAACACCACATGGGGTCATCGCGACCGCGAGATGCAGCGGCTGCCGGGTTCGGGCGGCGGGTGCGACATCGCCTGTCTCGCGCGCCGCACCGTGGTGCTGCTGGCGCATGACCGCAACCGCTTGTGTGATCGCGTGAGCCACATCACCTCCCCGGGCTACGGCAAGGGAACCGGTTGGCGGCGTCATGAAGGACTTCCGCCCGCGACGGGCCCATCGGCCGTGATCACCACGCTGGGCGTGCTGCGATTCGGCAATGATTGCGAAGCGTTTTTGTCGTCGGTGCATCCGGGAGTCAGCGTCGAGGAAGTGCTCGCCAACACCGGCTGGCCGCTGCGGGTGGCCGACGATCTGATCGAAACGCTTCCGCCCACCGATGAGGAGTTGCGCGTGATACGCGAACTCGATCCCCAGCGATTTTGGACGCGCTGACATGGCCTACCGCTCCATTCGTGTGAAAAGCGAAGCACGCGCCGTGTGGATCACGCTGGACCGCCCGCCGCTGAATATTCTCGACATTCCGATGATGCGCGAACTTTCGGAAGCGGTGAGCGATCTCGGACCCCGGCACGATGTGCTGGTCTTCGCCGGGGCCGGCGAGCGCGGATTTTCGGCCGGCGCGGAGGTGCGCGATCATACGCGCGAACGCGCGGGAGAAATGCTCGCGGCGTTTCACGAAATTTTCCGGCGGTTGGCGCGGAGCGATTGCACCACGATTGCTGCGATTCACGGCCACTGTCTCGGCGCCGGCAACGAGCTCGCCGCTTTCTGTGACTTCGCGATCGCCGCGGAATCCGCCACGTTTGGCCAGCCGGAAGTGAAGCTGGGCTGTTTTCCGCCGGTTGCTATGGTGATTCTGCCGCGCCTGATCGGGATGCGTGCGGCCCTCGATTTGATTTTGACCGGTCGCACGATTTCGGCGGCGCAGGCGCACTCGCTGGGATTGGTGACGCGCATGGTGGCCGACCATGACTTGCACCACGCAAGCGTCGAACTCGTCGCGCAACTCTCCGCGTTCAGCTCTCGCGTGATCCGCACGAGTAGAAATGCACTGCGGCGCGCCGGCGGTTTTGATTTCGACGCCGCGCTCCGCGAGATGGAAGAAATTTACCTCGAGCAGCTGATGAAGACAGAGGACGCAGCAGAAGGAGTCCGCGCTTTTCTTGAGAAGCGCGTGCCGGTTTGGCAGGATCGGTAAGTGATGGTGAGTGACGGCGGCGGAAAAAGGTGAGCGATCTATGAACACCAACGGATCGAAATTGATGAGCATGCGCGACGCCATCGCGCAGCACGTGCCTTCGGGCTCCATGGTGCTCCTGGGCGCGCAAATGGAGCAGATGATTCCGTTCGCCGCCGGGCACGAACTCATTCGCCAGGGGCGGCGCGATCTGACCCTGGTCGGTCCGATCTCCGATATTCTGTTCGACCAGATGATTGGCGCGGGATGTGCCTCGCGCGTGATGGCCGCGTGGGTCGGCAATGTTTCAGCCGGCGTCGGCTACTGTTTCCGGCGCGCCGCGGAACAGTCTGTCCCGCGCCGCATCGAAACTGTCGACTATTCCAACTTTACGATGGCGCTTGCGCTGCACGCCGCGGCCTTGGGCGCGCCATTCATGCCCACGTATTCCACGTTGGGCAGCGACCTGTTGAAAAAAAACGGAAACCTGCGTGAGTTTCCCTCTCCCGTCGGCGAAGAAAAATTAATTGCGGTGCGCGCGCTGCGCCCCGACGTTGCGATCATCCACGTACAGCGTGCGGATGCGCAGGGTAATGCACACATCTGGGGCAGCCTGGGCGTTGCCGTGGATGGGGCGCGCGCGGCGCGCAGCGTGATCGTGGTCGCCGAGGAAATTGTGGACCCGCGAGTAATTGCGTCCGATCCTAACCGCACGCTCGTGCCCGGATTTCTCGTGTCGGCGGTCGTCCACGAACCGTGGGGCGCGCATCCTTCGCCGGTGCAGGGATATTACGGCCGTGATCACGCCTTCTTCAGCGATTATCATGACCAGTCGCGGCGCGTGGAGGACTACGACGCGTGGCTGACTCGCTGGGTGATTCGTCCCGCGAACCGCGCCGAATATTTGAAGCGGCTTGACGCTGGCAAAATCGCATCGCTGGGCGTGAAGGATCACGCGTTCAGCGCGCCCGCGGATTTTGGATACTGAGGGGCTCCGACTATGACCGAAATCAATCTCAGCGATATCGAAATCAGCCCGCAGGACGTAAAAGAACGCCTCGACGCTGGCAAAACTTTTGTGTTCGTCGACGTGCGCGAGCAATGGGAATGGGAAACCGCCCACATCAATGGCTCCACGCTGATTCCCATGCGCGACGTCCCGGAACATCTCGGCGAATGGCAGGACGCGGATGAAGTCGTCCTCTATTGCCATCACGGCATTCGCAGCCTCGAAGCCGCGGCCTGGCTGCGCGCGCAGGGAGTTGACGCAGCGCGTTCCATGGCCGGAGGAATCGATCGCTGGTCCGCGGAGATCGATTCGAGCATTCCACGCTACTGACCGGAAAGGGAAGCGATGCCTGCAAAGAAAGCTGCCGAAAAGAAATCAGTCGCAGCGCGTGAAGTGAAAAGGAAAAGGACGGCGCGGTTTCTCCAGAAGCCCTCGTGCACCACTTGCAGGAAGGCGCGCGCTTTCATGGAAAGCCGCGGTTTCGATTTGCGCTTTCGCGATTTGGGCAAAGAACGGCTCAGCGCCGCTGAAATCGAAGAGCTGATCGGCAGGCGCGACTACCGCGCATTCTTGAACACCCGGAACGAGCTTTACCGCCGGCGCAATATGAAAGAAAAACCGCCGTCGCGCGAGGAAGCCGTGCGCATGATGGCGGATGAGCCGAATTTGATTCGCCGCCCGGTCATCGTTTGCGGCGGCCGAATTTTGCTGGGCTTTGACGAAAAGGCGATCGAAACTCTTTAGTCGGCGCATCGGCGCTGCCCGCGCAGCTCGCGGCGGCGCGCTCGCGCGTGCGAAATTGCAACCCTGACTTGAATTCCGAGGCCAACAAATGGAAGTGAAGACGATCGCAGTGATTGGCGCGGGCGCGATGGGCCGCGGCATCGCATATGCTGCCGCTCTCGCCGGCTACCGCACGGTGCTCGAAGATGTGTTGCAGGAGCGCGTCGAGGACGGAGTCGCCTACATTCGCGCGTCTCTGAATGACGGAGTGGCGCGCGGAAAAGTTACGCCGGAGCAGAAAGAGCGCGCGCTGGCCGGCCTCACCACCTCCAACTCAGTCGAAGACGTTTGCCGTGAAGCGGACCTTTTAATCGAGGCGGTCCCGGAAGAAATGGAAGTCAAGCTCGAGATCTTCACCATCTTCGACAAATTCGCAAAACCGCACGCGATCCTCGCGAGCAACACTTCGTCGCTCTCGATCACCGAAATGGCCGCGATCACATTTCGCGCCCAAGACTGCATCGGCATGCACTTCTTTAATCCTGTGCCGAAAATGAAGCTGCTCGAAATCGTGCGCGCTCTGGAAACCTCGGAAGCGACGGTTGAGACCTGCGCGGAAGTTGGCCGGCGCATGGGAAAGGAAGTCGTGGTGGTGCGCGAATCTCCCGGCTTCATCACCAGCCGGATCAACGCCATGATCGGCAACGAGGCTTTTTTTATGCTGCAGGAGGGAATTGCCGGCGCGGAAGATATAGACAAGGCGCTAAAACTTGGGCTGAATCACCCCATGGGCCCGTTTGAACTGGTGGATTTGGTGGGCCTCGACGTGCGTCTGAGCATTCTGGAATATTTGCACAAGACCCTCGGCGAAAAATATCGGCCCTGCCCGCTGCTCGCGCAGTACGTGAAGGCCGGACGGCTGGGACGCAAGGCCGGACGCGGCGTGTACGATTACGCCGGAGAAAAGAAAAAATAAATCGCGAAGGAATCAGTTGTTGTCCGGGCGTTTCTTCAGCACCGGTTTATCCGAGGGCGGATCGGCCGCGGCAGGCGCGGCGCTGGCCGCGCTGCTCTTTGCGCTATCGGCCCCGGGGTTGGGCGCGGTTCCCGACGCAGCGCTCGAAGGTTCAGCGCCATACGGCGCTTTCATGTACGCGGCCACCACGTCTTGCGCGCCCGCGGTGTTATCGTTCAAATGCTGCGCCAGGCTGTATTCATTCACGGCGCGTGCGCGCTGGCCGAGCAGATCGTAAATCTGTCCGATATAAATGTGACTCCACACTTCGATCCATTTCGGATCGAGATCCCCTCCCAGCGCTGAACGAAACGAGTTCGCGGCCGACTGATAATTTTTCTGGTAGAAAAGCGCCTCGGCGGTACGAAAGAGCGCCAGTGAATTGTTGGGCTGCAAATCGAGCGCGCGCTGGTACTGCTGCATCGCTTCGTAATATTTGCCGAGCTGCGCCAGGCTCTCGCCGCGCGCCACGGCCGCGCGCACGCGAAGATGTGGGCTGGATTTCAGCATGTTGTTGCCGGGATCGATGGTGATGCCGTTGGGCTTGGGTCGCCCGAAAGTATCGATTTCGAATTCAGTGGACTGGCCCAGCACCAGGACAGTTTTCGTTTCCGGATTTCCTTCGGTGTCCACGCGAATTTGCACCGGCATGCGAAACGTGTCCAGGTCTTGCCGGACTTTTCCCACCACTTTGAATCCCTTGGGCGTGCGATAAATGATGTAGTCGAGTTTGAATTCTGGCACGCCGGTGGAATTGAGCCACTGGGAATAGAAAGCCACCTGGTTGAAAGTAGGAACGCCTTTGGCTGGCGGCGGATTCTTGGTGGCGGAAAGCTTTTCAAACTCGGCGATCGAGGCGTTCTTGCCTTCGTGCTTCTTGTAAAACTCCTGCAGCAGCGCGGTGAAGTTGTCGTCTCCGATCTCGGTGCGCAGCATGTGAAACACCATCGCGCCCTTGTCCACCACGATCGATTTGAACTGGTCCGAGTAAGGATCGAGATGCCGCGCATCGGAAATCGGCGTGGTGTCTTCGTACATCAGCGCGCCGATCGCGAAATCTTCCAGAGCTTTGTGCAGGCCCACCACTCCGTCGCTCTGCTCCGCATACATCGCCTGCGCGTAGCGTGAAAGCCCGTCGGTGAGCCACACGTCGGAAGCTGACGCGGGCATCACGCGCGATCCCCACCATTGTCCCGCCGCCAGTTGCGCCAGCAGCGATTCGTTGGGTTTGTTCGACCACTGCCGCGCGCTGATCAGCAGCAGCCCGGGAGCGGAAAATCCCGATACCGAGCCGTCCGGCATTTGCGCGATGGTGATGCTTGGCGCTCCGGCGCTTTCTTCGAGAGCGCCAAACGTATCCGAATAAAAATTCAGCATGCGCGCGAGCGAAGAAGCGTAAGCCTTCGCGGTGGACGCTTGCGCGGGCGGCGCATAGACCGGAATGTTGTAGCCTTCCACCTCGTTGGGATTGAGTTGCAAGCTGCCCGCAACGAACGTGCCCACCGGACCGGCCGTGTCGCAGTGAAAAGTGTACGACGCCTGGCCTTGCTGCCCGCGTCCCAGCGCCGGAAGCATCGCGGGCGAATCGGCTCGGCCCGTGCCCACCACGGCCATCGTGTCCGGCACGATAATCTTGAACGTTCCGGTGTAGCGATTGGCGGGATAATCCGTCAGCGGAAACCATCGTGCGGGCTGCAGCAGGAATGCGGAAGTTTTGTCAATCGAGGAGAGCCGCAATCCGTGCGTGGGGCTGTCGTCGTCGCTCGATATCGGTCCGCTATATTCGAATGTCAGAGTGATCGGCTTACCGGGCCCGAGAACATCCGGCAGCGCCACGTTGAGCAGCAGCGGCGAATGAGCGTCACGCGCAAAATTCAGCGTCTGGCCCGTGGAAGTTTTTACGGCGGTCACACGC